>NZ_BBMY01000027.1 GCF_000759775.1 Escherichia albertii NBRC 107761 = DSM 17582 | reverse complement strand
AGTACCGGACTTAACACCGTGCACGATCTATTCCCAGGCTTTAGAGCATGGCTAAGGGGGAAACCATGACTACCGAGCAACACCAGGAAATCCTCCGCACCGAAGGATTAAGCAAATTTTTCCCCGGCGTTAAAGCGTTAGACAATGTTGATTTCAGCCTGCGCCGTGGCGAAATCATGGCGCTGCTCGGTGAAAACGGGGCAGGAAAATCGACGTTAATCAAAGCATTAACTGGCGTTTACCATGCCGATCGCGGCACCATCTGGCTGGACGGTCAGGCTATCTCACCGAAAAACACCGCCCACGCGCAGCAGCTTGGTATAGGCACTGTCTATCAGGAAGTTAACTTGCTGCCCAACATGTCGGTCGCCGACAATCTATTCATAGGTCGCGAGCCTAAACGTTTCGGCCTGCTACGGCGTAAAGAGATGGAAAAGCGCGCCACCGAACTGATGGCATCCTACGGTTTTTCCCTCGACGTGCGTGAACCTCTCAACCGTTTTTCGGTAGCGATGCAGCAAATCGTCGCTATTTGCCGGGCGATTGACCTATCTGCCAAAGTGCTGATCCTCGATGAACCCACTGCCAGCCTCGACACTCAGGAAGTGGAACTCCTGTTTGGCCTGATGCGTCAGCTTCGCGATCGCGGTGTTAGCCTGATCTTCGTCACTCATTTTCTCGATCAGGTGTATCAGGTCAGCGATCGGATCACAGTATTACGCAACGGCAGTTTCGTAGGCTGTCGGGAAACCCGCGAGCTACCGCAGATCGAACTGGTGAAAATGATGCTGGGGCGCGAACTGGATACCCACGCGCTACAGCGTGCCGGGCGAACATTGCTGAGCGACAAACCCGTTGCCGCGTTTAAAAATTATGGCAAAAAAGGGACCATCGCGCCGTTTAATCTCGAAGTGCGCCCTGGCGAGATCGTCGGCCTGGCAGGTTTGCTGGGATCAGGGCGGACAGAAACCGCTGAAGTTATCTTTGGCATCAAACCCGCCGATAGCGGCACGGCGCTGATCAAAGGCAAACTACAACCCCTGCGATCGCCACATCAGGCTTCGGTACTGGGCATTGGCTTCTGCCCGGAAGACAGGAAAACCGATGGCATCATCGCCGCCGCCTCGGTGCGGGAAAATATCATCCTGGCGCTGCAGGCCCAGCGCGGTTGGTTACGACCGATTCCCCGCAAAGAACAACAAGAAATTGCCGAACGCTTTATCCGCCAGCTTGGCATTCGCACACCTTCCACTGAACAGCCGATAGAGTTTCTCTCTGGTGGCAATCAGCAAAAAGTATTGCTCTCACGCTGGCTACTGACTCGGCCGCAATTTCTGATCCTCGATGAGCCAACTCGCGGCATTGATGTTGGCGCCCACGCCGAGATCATTCGCCTGATTGAAACGCTGTGCGCCGATGGCCTGGCGCTGCTGGTGATCTCCTCCGAACTGGAGGAGTTGGTGGGTTATGCCGACCGGGTGATCATCATGCGCGATCGCAAACAGGTGGCGGAGATCCCGCTGGCAGAGCTTTCCGTTCCGGCGATCATGAACGCCATTGCGGCGTAAGGAGAACAGTGTGATGCCTCAATCTCTCCCGGATACTACGCCGTCGAAAAGGCGTTTTCGTTGGCCAACGGGAATGCCGCAACTGGCGGCGCTGTTTCTGGTGCTGCTGATCGATAGCCTGGTGGCCCCACATTTCTGGCAGGTGGTGCTCCAGGATGGGCGTTTGTTCGGTAGCCCCATCGACATTCTTAATCGCGCCGCCCCGGTTGCGCTACTGGCGATTGGCATGACGCTCGTTATCGCCACCGGTGGTATCGATCTCTCCGTAGGGGCGGTGATGGCTATCGCCGGAGCCACAACGGCTGCGATGACGGTCGCGGGATTCAGCCTGCCAATTGTTTTGTTAAGCGCCCTGGGCACCGGCATCCTGGCGGGATTGTGGAACGGCATACTGGTAGCGATCCTCAAAATTCAGCCGTTTGTCGCCACCTTGATCCTGATGGTCGCCGGGCGCGGCGTGGCGCAACTGATCACCTCCGGGCAGATCGTCACGTTTAACTCGCCGGATCTCTCATGGTTCGGCGGCGGATCGCTGTTGTTCTTGCCAACGCCAGTCATTATCGCGGTGCTGACGCTTCTTCTGTTCTGGTTGTTGACCCGCAAAACGGCGCTGGGGATGTTTATCGAAGCCGTTGGTATCAATATTCGGGCGGCGAAAAATGCCGGCGTCAACACGCGGATCATCGTTATGCTCACCTACATGTTGAGCGGATTGTGTGCGGCAATTGCGGGCATTATCGTGACGGCGGATATTCGCGGCGCCGATGCCAACAACGCCGGATTATGGCTGGAGCTGGATGCCATTCTTGCGGTGGTGATTGGCGGCGGATCGCTGATAGGCGGGCGTTTTAACCTGCTGCTCTCAGTGGTAGGGGCGCTGATTATTCAGGGAATGAACACCGGGATTTTACTTTCTGGCTTTCCGCCAGAGATGAATCAGGTGGTGAAAGCCGTGGTGGTGCTTTGCGTGCTGATTGTTCAGTCGCAACGCTTTATCAGTCTGATTAAAGGAGTGCGTAGCCGTGATAAAACGTAACTTGCCACTGATGATCACCATCGGCGTTTTTGTGTTGGGCTATCTCTATTGCCTGATGCAGTTTCCCGGTTTTGCTTCCACAAGAGTGATCTGCAATATTCTGACCGATGACGCTTTTCTGGGGATCATCGCCGTTGGCATGACCTTTGTGATCCTCTCCGGTGGGATCGATCTCTCCGTCGGTTCGGTGATCGCCTTTACTGGCGTGTTTCTGGCAAAAGTGATTGGCGATTTCGGCCTCTCGCCGCTGCTGGCGTTTCCGCTGGTGCTGATGATGGGCTGTGCCTTCGGCGCATTTATGGGGCTTTTGATCGACGCCCTGAAGATCCCTGCGTTCATCATTACCCTGGCGGGGATGTTCTTTTTGCGCGGCGTTAGCTATCTCGTTTCGGAAGAATCGATCCCGATTAACCATCCTGTTTATGACACGCTCTCAAGCCTTGCGTGGAAAATCCCTGGCGGCGGCCGCTTAAGTGCGATGGGGCTGCTGATGCTGGCGGTGGTAGTTATCGGCATATTCTTCGCGCATCGTACCCGTTTTGGGAATCAGGTTTATGCCATTGGCGGCAACGCGACGTCGGCGAATCTGATGGGAATTTCCACCCGCAGCACCACTATTCGCATTTATATGCTCTCCACCGGGCTGGCAACGCTGGCGGGGATTGTTTTCTCTATTTATACCCAGGCCGGATATGCGCTGGCGGGCGTAGGTGTGGAACTGGACGCTATCGCCTCAGTGGTGATTGGCGGTACACTTTTAAGCGGTGGCGTCGGGACAGTGCTCGGAACGCTATTCGGTGTGGCAATTCAAGGGTTGATCCAGACCTATATTAATTTTGATGGTTCGCTCAGTTCGTGGTGGACGAAAATCGCTATTGGCATGTTGTTATTCATTTTTATTGCCTTACAGCGTGGATTAACGGTGCTATGGGAAAATCGTCGAGTTCGCCAGTAATGAGAGTAAGTTCAGAAAGTATACAAAAAGAGTAGAATTTACTGATATATAAGGATGTTATAAATGTGGGTAAAGGAAGGCGAGGAATTAAAGGCAACGTGCAAAAGCTGCGGTGTGAGTGTTTTACCGCCTGACGATTATTGCAAAAGTTGTACTGATAAAAAGCTTACGGGAATTGGAGGCTGGCTGTATTTTCCTGCTATTGGTTTAGTACTTGGTATTATTGCGAACATTTATTCAACTGTACGCACCTGGAAGCTTGCTCAGGCAATTCAGGAAGAACCGCTCAGGACAGTTCTTTTTCTGGAAACGGCTGGATTTGCCATTTTATTTCTGCTGGTAAGTTATACTACTTATCTGTTTTTTAAGAAAAAACGACAACTTCCACAATACTATATTGCCCTTCTTCTGGCGCTTTTTGCATTTAATGTTGCTGATATTTGGGGAACAGTGACATTAATCGGCGTTTCTTTTGATCTGAAGGATGCATGGGAGCTGCTGAAAAGCATCATCCATCTTGCAATCTGGATCCCTTACTTCCGCTTATCTAAGCGTGTCAAATTAACCTTCGTTAATTGATAATTAAAAACGCCGGATTGCTCCGGCGTTTTTAGACCGTTACGCGTCCGGGAACTCACGGATAAAGCGTTCGACATCTTCAACCATATGATCGTTGCCGACGAAGAACGAACGGCGCTGGTGCAGCGTTTCCGGGATGATATCCAGAATTCGCTCTTTACCATCACTCGCTTTACCGCCTGCTTGTTCCGCCAGGAACGCCATCGGGTTGCATTCATACAGCAAACGCAGTTTACCGTCCGGGTGGCTGGCGGTGCTTGGGTAGAGATAAATACCGCCCTTCAGCAGATTACGGTGGAAATCCGCGACCAGTGAACCGATATAACGTGAGGTATACGGGCGGTTGGTGGACTTATCTTCTTCCTGGCAGAATTTAATGTACTTCTTCACTCCGTTAGGAAACTTAATGTAGTTTCCTTCGTTGATGGAGTAGGTGTTTCCTTTCTCCGGGAAGCGCATTCGTTCCTGGCACAGGCAGAAAACGCCAAGTGAAGGGTCATAGGTAAAGGCGTGAACACCACATCCCGTGGTGTAAACCAGCATGGTAGAGGAACCGTATACCACGTAACCAGCAGCAACCTGTTTGTTTCCAGGCTGGAGGAAATCTTCTTCCGTTACCGGCGTGCCGACGGGCGTAACGCGGCGGTAAATGGAGAAAATGGTACCGACAGAGACGTTAACATCGATGTTGGACGAGCCATCCAGTGGGTCCATCAGCACAACGTATTTTGCGTGTTCACACCCGTCAAAGACGACAATTCCATCTTCTTCTTCGGATGCAATGCCTGCAACGATATCGCGCGCTTTCAGTGCGGCTTTCAGTTTTTCATTAGCGAACAAGTCGAGTTTTTGCTGAACCTCGCCCTGTACGTTCTCAGCACCGCTGGCACCCAGGATATCAACCAGTCCAGCTTTGTTAATATCACGATGGATAATCTTGGCGCCCAGTTTTATTGCCGACAGCAAAGCAGTGAGCTCACCGGTAGCATGAGAAAACTCGTGCTGCTTTTCGACAATAAATTCACCTAACGTTTTCATAAAACTTTCCCTGCAATGTTTATGGAGTAAAGCGACCGCAACAATCTTAACAAATAATCTGAATGTTGCGCTCAGGTGAATCGCGCCAGCAAATTACGGTTTATCCTGAAATGCGTTTCTCAGTTGCCCGACATATGCGTAAAATGAGCGGCAGATTAAAAAAGGATAGTGACGTATGCGCATTCATATTTTAGGAATTTGTGGCACGTTTATGGGCGGTCTGGCGATGCTGGCGCGCCAGTTGGGCCATGAAGTAACGGGTTCGGATGCCAATGTGTATCCGCCGATGAGCACCTTACTTGAGAAGCAAGGCATCGAACTGATTCAGGGTTACGATGCCAGTCAGCTCGACCCACAGCCGGATCTGGTGATCATTGGCAACGCCATGACCCGTGGAAATCCGTGTGTGGAAGCGGTACTGGAGAAAAACATCCCTTATATGTCCGGTCCACAGTGGTTACACGATTTCGTACTGCGCGATCGTTGGGTACTGGCCGTTGCCGGTACCCATGGCAAAACAACCACGGCGGGGATGGCGACCTGGATTCTGGAGCAGTGCGGCTATAAACCGGGTTTTGTGATTGGCGGCGTACCGGGGAACTTTGAGGTTTCTGCACGTTTGGGCGAAAGCGACTTCTTTGTTATCGAAGCGGACGAATACGACTGCGCCTTCTTCGACAAACGCTCCAAGTTTGTTCATTACTGCCCGCGTACGCTGATCCTCAACAACCTTGAGTTCGATCACGCCGATATTTTCGACGATCTAAAAGCGATCCAGAAACAGTTCCACCATTTGGTGCGTATCGTTCCGGGTCAGGGCCGTATTATTTGGCCGGAAAACGACATCAACCTGAAGCAGACCATGGCAATGGGCTGTTGGAGTGAGCAGGAGTTGGTGGGCGAGCAAGGTCACTGGCAGGCGAAAAAGCTGACCACTGACGCTTCCGAGTGGGAAGTGTGGCTGGATGGCGAAAAAGTGGGTGATGTGAAATGGTCGCTGGTCGGCGAACATAACATGCACAACGGCCTGATGGCGATTGCCGCGGCCCGTCATGTTGGCGTTTCTCCGGCAGATGCCGCTAATGCGTTGGGTTCGTTCATTAACGCCCGTCGTCGTCTGGAATTGCGCGGTGAGGCGAATGGCGTGACGGTATATGACGATTTTGCCCATCACCCAACGGCGATTCTGGCAACCCTGGCGGCACTGCGCGGCAAAGTTGGTGGTACGGCGCGTATCATTGCTGTGCTGGAACCGCGCTCTAACACGATGAAGATGGGGATCTGCAAAGACGACCTGGCGCCGTCATTAGGCCGTGCCGATGAAGTCTTTCTGCTGCAACCGCCTCACATTCCGTGGCAGGTCGCTGAAGTAGCAGAAGCCTGCGTTCAGCCTGCACACTGGAGTGGCGATGTTGATGCACTGGCGGATATGGTGGTGAAAACCGCCCAGCCTGGCGACCATATTCTGGTGATGAGCAATGGCGGTTTTGGTGGGATTCATCAGAAACTGCTGGATGGTCTGGCGAAGAAAGCGGAAGCTGCTCAGTAATTCTGCAGCCTTGCATGCTTATGTAGGCCGGATAAGGCGTTTACGCCGCATCCGGCGTTTGAGCATAGTGCCTGATGCGACGCTTGACGCGCCTTATCAGGCCTGGAGGTCCGCCGCATCCGGCAAACCATACTCACATCAACAACGAAAATTACCCGTCGTTTTCCGCTAATTCGCGCAGATACTGGAAAATCTGTCGCGCGGATTTCGGCGGTTTATTTCCTTCTTTCTCTTTCTTCGCGTTGCGGATCAGAGTACGTAGTTGCTGGCGATCGGCATCTGGCCACAGGTTCAATACTTCGGCGATGGCGTCATCACCGTGATCAATTAAACGATCGCGCAGATTTTCCAGTTTATGGAACAGCACCACCTGCTGGTTATGGCGGTTTTTTAGCTTATCCAGCGCCTGACGGATCGGTTCTACATCACGCTGGCGCAGCATCTTACCGATGAGCTGCAACTGGCGGCGGCGACCTTCCATCTTAATACGCTGGGCTAACTCGATGGCTGCACGCAGATCCTCATCTAATGGGATCTTATCCAGCGCGTTTTTCCCCAGATCAACAATTTCCGCGCCCAGGCGTTTTAGCTCCTCGGCATCACGTTTAATTTCACTTTTACTGACCCAGATAATTTCATCGTCTTCGTCTTCGATGTCATCACCGGGAACGTCGTCGAGCCAGTCTTCGGGCTGCTTAGTCATGTCAGGCTCCTTAAAAAAAGAGGCTAATGTTACCAGTTAAGATGCGCACTGAAAAACGGTTCTCTGTTAGACTTCAGAGAAACTCTCTACATTATGGCACTTGCAATGAAAGTAATCTCTCAAGTTGAAGCGCAGCGCAAGATTCTGGAAGAAGCAGTTTCGACTGCGCTGGAGTTAGCCTCAGGCAAATCGGACGGTGCGGAAGTTTCCGTCAGCAAGACTACCGGCATTAGTGTAAGCACGCGTTATGGTGAAGTGGAGAATGTCGAGTTCAATAGCGATGGTGCGCTGGGGATCACCGTGTATCACCAGAACCGTAAAGGTAGCGCATCATCCACTGATTTAAGCCCACAGGCCATTGCCCGCACCGTACAGGCGGCGCTGGATATTGCGCGTTACACTTCGCCAGATCCCTATGCAGGCGTGGCAGACAAAGAACTGCTGGCTTTTGATGCACCGGATCTTGACTTGTTCCACCCAGCGGAAGTTTCCCCGGATGAAGCTATTGAACTGGCTGCACGCGCGGAACAGGCGGCATTGCAGGCGGACAAACGTATCACCAATACCGAAGGCGGCAGCTTTAACAGCCACTACGGCGTAAAAGTTTTCGGCAACAGCCACGGTATGTTGCAGGGGTACTGCTCAACGCGTCATTCGCTCTCCAGTTGTGTTATTGCGGAAGAAAATGGCGATATGGAGCGTGATTACGCCTACACCATTGGTCGCGCGATGAGCGATTTACAAACGCCAGAGTGGGTTGGGGCAGAGTGCGCTCGCCGAACTCTATCGCGACTGGCGCCGCGTAAACTCTCCACTATGAAAGCGCCGGTAATTTTTGCCAATGAAGTTGCCACGGGTCTGTTTGGTCACTTGGTTGGCGCGATTGCTGGTGGCGCGGTCTACCGTAAATCGACCTTCCTGCTCGACTCGCTAGGTAAACAAATTCTACCGGACTGGCTGACCATTGAAGAACATCCGCATCTACTGAAAGGACTGGCATCCACGCCGTTTGACAGTGAAGGTGTGCGTACCGAGCGCCGCGATATCGTCAAAGATGGCATCCTGACCCAGTGGTTGTTGACCAGCTATTCTGCGCGCAAGCTGGGGCTGAAAAGTACCGGACACGCGGGCGGTATTCACAACTGGCGCATTGCTGGACAAGGGTTCTGCTTCGAACAAATGCTCAAAGAGATGGGCACCGGGCTGGTAGTGACGGAGCTGATGGGGCAGGGCGTGAGCGCGATCACCGGTGATTATTCCCGTGGCGCGGCGGGCTTCTGGGTAGAGAACGGCGAAATCCAGTATCCGGTGAGTGAAATCACCATCGCAGGTAATTTAAAAAATATGTGGCGCGATATCGTTGCTGTTGGTAATGATATTGAAACACGCAGTAACATACAGTGTGGTTCTGTTCTGTTACCGGAGATGAAAATCGCCGGGCAGTAAACAAACTGGCGCGACCTGCCGCGCTATAAACGAAAAAATTACACACAATTATTCGCGCTGCATCGAGATGGAAAGTGCATGAGAGCCGGGGAGCGTACTCGTATTATGTGACTCGGGCAAATGAGCGTAGCCGTCGATGAGGCAGTGTGAAGGATGAAGTGTAAATAAGAAGGAAGTGTGCAATGCGTAAAAGCCTGTTAGCTATTCTTGCTGTCTCTTCGTTAGTATTCAGTTCGGCGTCGTTTGCCGCTGGGCTGGAAGACAATATGGAAACCCTTAACGACAATTTAAAAGTGGTAGAAAAAGCGGATAACGCGGCGCAAGTCAAAGATGCGCTAACCAAAATGCGTGTCGCGGCACTGGATGCGCAAAAAGCGACGCCGCCGAAGCTGGAAGGCAAATCATCGGACAGTCCCGAGATGAAAGACTACCGCCATGGTTTTGACATTCTGGTTGGTCAGATTGACGATGCGCTGAAGTTGGCAGACGAAGGCAAAGTGAAAGAAGCACAGGCCGTCGCAGAGCAACTGAAAACGACCCGCAACGCCTATCACAAGAAGTATCGTTAATTCCTTATTGGGCGGTGAAACGTTACCGCCCAATGCTCTTCTCCTTTCATCACTTCCCCGCAGAATTTACTTTCAACACGGCCATTTCCCTGTGTATAGCCCCATTTACGCACAGTCAGGGAACGACTGACCAACCCACAAGAGGCCATTAAGGTCCGACTGGATGAACTATGAGCGGGCTTTTGAGCCGCGGGCGCTGAAAGAGTGGCAAAAACTGGACGTGACAGTCCGGGAACAATTTAAAAAAGGCTTGAGGATGTGCTGAAAAGACCGCGCAATCCATCGACTAAACTACGGGATTTGCCGGACTGCTACAAAATTAAGCTTCGCACACTGGGATATCGCCTGGTCTATCAGGTCAATGATAAAGAGTTGCTCGTGTTGGTGATAGCTATTGGTAAGAGAGAGTACTCAGCCGTTTATGAAGACGCGACAAAACGGCTGGATGAGTGACTAACGCAAATGATGCACCACCTGGTTGCTGCTACCGCGCCAGATCAGGGAAGGATCTTTTAAATCCTGTACAAATTTGCCATCGACCAGCACATTAATCAAATCAACAACCTGCATTTGCTCAGCGTTGAGTTCATCGAGTTTATAGCCTGTCCATACCCAGATGTCTTTACCCGGACACTCGGCGCGGATGCGTTGCACCAGTTTTAAAATGTCCGGCACGTTTTGCGGATGCAGCGGATCGCCGCCGGAAAGAGAAATTCCCTGGCGTTTAATGCGGGTGTCGTTCAGATCGTTGATGATCTGGTCTTCCATTGCTTTGGTAAATGGCTGACCGGAATTTAACCGCCAGGTGCTTTTGTTATAGCAGCCGGGGCACTCATGAACGCACCCTGAGACAAACAAGGTGCAGCGAGTGCCGGGGCCGTTGACGATGTCGACAGGATAGTATTGATGGAAGTTCATATTTCGCCTGGCTTATCAGTCCGCGTGTAGGCCGGATAAGGCGTTTACGCCGCATCCGGCATTTGCTTACCGCAGAGTGGGGATCAACCTATTTGCCCATTCCCCAAATGTTTAACGCGGCGCTTAACTTCTTCCTGCTTACCGGCGTTAAACGGGCGAGCATCAGGGCTACCTAAATATCCGCACACGCGGCGAGTCACCGACACACGGGAGGTGTCATGGTTACCACATTTCGGGCAAGTGAATCCTTTGCTGGTACATTCAAACTCGCCGGTAAAACCACACTCGTAGCACTCATCGATTGGCGTGTTAGTGCCGTAATACGGTACATGCTGATAGCTGTAGTCCCAGACATCTTCCAGCGCCTTCAGGTTATGCTGAATGTTTGGATACTCGCCGTAGCAAATGAAGCCACCGTTCGCCAGCGGCGGGTAAGGCGCTTCAAAGTCGATCTTGTCGTACGGGTTCACCTTTTTCTCCACATCGAGGTGGAAGCTGTTGGTGTAGTAGCCTTTGTCAGTTACGCCCGGCACCACGCCAAACTCAGCGGTATCGAGACGGCAGAAACGGTCGCACAGGTTCTCACTCGGCGTACTGTACAGGCTGAAACCGTAGCCAGTTTCTTCTTTCCACTGATCGACTGCCTGACGCAGACGTTCGACAATCGCAATACCTTTTGCGCGAAGCTGTTCGTTATCATAAACATGCTCGCCGCCGAACAGCGCGTTAATGGTTTCGTGGATACCGATGTAGCCCAACGATATAGACGCACGACCGTTTTTGAAAATTTCAGAAACGTCATCGTCGGCATTCAGACGTACGCCGCAGGCACCTTCCATATAAAGGATCGGAGCCACGCGTGCTTTCACGCCTTCCAGACGGGCGATACGGGTCATCAGCGCTTTACGCGCCAGCACCAGACGCTCATCCAGCAGCTTCCAGAAGGTGGTCTCATCGCCTTTCGCTTCCAGTGCAATACGCGGCAAGTTCAGACTGATGACGCCAAGGTTGTTGCGGCCATCGTGGATCTGTTCGCCGTTTTCGTTTTCCCACACGCCAAGGAAGCTGCGGCAGCCCATCGGCGTTTTAAACGAACCGGTTACTTTCACTACCTGATCGTAGTTCAGAATGTCCGGGTACATGCGCTTGCTTGCGCACTCCAGCGCCAGTTGCTTGATGTCGTAGTTCGGATCGCCGGGCTTATGGTTCAGGCCATCGCGAATCGCAAACACCAGTTTCGGGAACACCGCAGTTTTACGGTTTTTGCCGAGGCCCGCGATACGATTACGCAGGATAGATTCCTGAATCAGGCGCGATTCCCAACTGGTGCCCAAGCCAAAGCCAAAGGTTACAAACGGCGTCTGACCGTTGGCGGTGTGCAGGGTATTCACTTCATATTCCAGCGACTGGAAGGCGTCGTAGCACTCTTTGATGGTACGAGAGTTAGCGTAGCCTTCGGCGTCCGGGATATTCCACTCTTCGGCTGTTTTACGGTGTTTGTTGTAGCTGGCGGTAACAAACGGCGCCAGCACTTCATCGATACGGTTAATGGTGGTGCCGCCATAAATATGGCTGGCGACCTGAGCAATAATTTGCGCAGTCACTGCGGTAGCCGTAGAGATCGATTTCGGCGGCTCGATCTCGGCATTCCCCATCTTAAAGCCCTGGGTCAGCATGCCTTTCAGGTCGATCAGCATACAGTTGAACATCGGGAAGAACGGCGAGTAATCGAGATCGTGGTAGTGAATATCGCCGCGCTCATGCGCCTGCACCACATCACGCGGCAGCAGGTGCTGACGCGCATAGTGTTTAGCAACAATCCCTGCCAGCAGGTCGCGCTGGGTTGGAATCACCTTGCTGTCTTTGTTAGCGTTTTCATTGAGCAACGAAGAGTTGGTCTGCTCGACCAGGCCGCGAATCTCCTGGTTCAGGCGACCGCGTTTTTCACGTTCAATGTCGCGATCGTGACGGTACTCGATGTAAGCACGGGCCAGTTGTTTGTACGGGCCAGACATTAGCTGGTTTTCAACCGCGGTCTGGATCTCATTGATATCCACCTGGCTGCGGCCCTGCATCTGCTCGCTGACAATAGCGGCAACAGTGGCGCAATAATCAGCATCATCGACTTCCGCTGCTTTAGCTGCACGCAGAATGGCTTCTTTGATGCGCTCTGATTTAAACGGCACTTTGCAGCCGTCTCGTTTCATCACATGCGGTGTCATGATCGCTCCATATTTTTAAGAACAGGTTATCCACAGAAATTGGGAAAGGTGTTTTCCGGTTTTTTCGTTTCGTTTTCCGGCGCTTTCCACAATCACCATCCGTTTATCCACAACTCCATACCTTCTTAAAGGAAAGCTGTAGTAGCAATTATAGCCGATTAATACAACATATTGGGTTGGTGGGCATTTTAAAGTCTATATATAGTGCTTTGCATCAAGGATGTTTGAGGTTTTTTTGATGTAGCTCAAAGTAAAAAGCAGAGTGTACGGATGGCGGGCGCTACAGAGATATGTAAATTTTCTAATGATTTTCTGATTGGAAAATCAACAAAAACAAGATGCTTGTCGAGGCAGGCCCCGGAAATATTTGTTTTACCGGGGCATGGTGAAGAGTTATCGCTGCAACCACCAGACAGCCTCAAAAGGCCGTAATGTCATGGCGCATGGTTGTGGTGACGCTTCTTCATAGTTATGCATCAGAAGCTGCCAGTCACCGCGAATTTGCGTTGGCTGCCAGGATTGTACGTCACGGCTCAGGTTGGCAATCACCAATAGACTTTGTCCCTGCCATTCACGACGATAACACCACAATGCAGGGCTGATTGGCAGCAGATCCTGATAATTACCCCATGTCAGAATGGGTTCTTGTTTGCGTAGTGCAATTAACTTCTGATAGGTGTAAAACACCGAGGATTCATCGGCCAGCGCGGTTTCCACGTTGATTTCCTGATAGTTATCGCACAGGCCAATCCACGGCTTACCAGTAGTAAATCCTGCGTTATCGTCATTGTTCCACTGCATCGGCGTACGACTGTTGTCGCGAGATTTACTGGCAAGGATTGCTAATAACTCGTCGGCATCACGCCCATTGCTACGCAATTCAGCAAACATATTGAGACTTTCAACGTCGCGATAGTCGGTAATGCGCGTGAAATGCGGGTTGGTCATACCAATCTCTTCACCCTGGTAGATATACGGTGTTCCCTGCATACCATGCAGCACCATCGCCAGCATTTTAGCTGCTGGCTCGCGGTATTGGTCTTCATCGCCAAAACGAGAAACAATGCGTGGCTGGTCATGGTTACACCAGAACAAGGCATTCCACGCGATGTTGTGCATTCCCTGTTGCCAGTAGCGGAACAACGTTTTCAGTGCCACAAAGTCGGGTTTAGCCAGCGTCCATTTTTCACCATTGGGATAATCGACTTTCAGGTGGTGAAAATTAAAGGTCATCGACAATTCACTGCCTGTTAACGCTGCGTATCGCTGGCAATGTTCAAGGCTGGTGGAGGACATTTCGCCTACGGTCATTAACCCGCGTGGCGTAAACACATCACGGTTCATTTCGTGCAAAAACTCGTGTACACGTGGCCCGTCTGTATAAAAGCGGCGCCCATCGCCATCCAGATCGTTAGGGAAGTTCTGGTCCTTAGAAATCAGATTCACCACATCCAGGCGCAGCCCGTCGACGCCACGATCGGCCCAGAACTCACAGACTTTCTTCAGTTCCGCGCGTACCTCCGGGTTCTCCCAGTTGAGGTCCGCCTGTTCTGGTGCAAACAGATGTAAATAGTACTGTCCGCTTTCTGCGTGCCAACGCCAGGCATTGCCGCCGAATTTAGAACGCCAGTTGTTCGGGGGGATACCCGGTTCGCCATCACGCCAGATATAAAACTGACGATAAGGACTTTCTTTCTTCAGCGCCTCGTGAAACCAGGCATGTTGGGTAGAGGTATGGTTAAACACCATGTCGAGAATGACACGAATGCTGCGCGATTTTGCCTGTGTCACCAGTTCGTCAAAATCATCCAGCGTGCCGTAAGTGGGAGCAATCACCGTGTAGTTCGCTACGTCATAACCATTATCGACCTGGGGAGAGACATAAAAAGGCGTCAACCAGATAGCATCGACGCCCAGTTTTTGCAGATAGTCCAGGCGTTGGATAACGCCACGTAAATCGCCGGTGCCGCTGCCCGTGGTGTCCTGAAAGCTCTTTGGATAGATCTGGTAGATAACACCGTTTTGCCACCAGTGGGGAAGATGAGTCATTACGTATTTCCTGCAAATGCGAGGGGCGCAACGACGCCCCGAAGAAAATTAAACAATTTCAAGCGTGCCCAGGCGGTGTTTGCGCTGGTAGATAAACGAGGTGAGCACAATCGGAACGATGATGGCGACAGCCATTGCCAGCGCAAATACCTGCCAGTAGCTCGGCTGAATCGAGAGAATGCCCGGCAGACCACCAACACCAATGCCGTTTGCCATGACGCCGTTCAGGCCGCACAACAATCCTGCCAGGCCAGAACCTACCATCGCGCACAGCATCGGAAAGCGATATTTCAGGTTGATGCCGTACATTGCAGGCTCAGTGACTCCAAGCCAGGCAGAGATAGCGGCAGGTACGGAGATCTCGCGTTCATTGTTCTTGCGACTGGAGATGATAATGCCCATCACGGCGGAGCCCTGAGCAATATTTGAGAGGGCAATCAGCGGCCAGACAGGTGTGCCGCCCATGCTTTGAATCATCTGCATATCAATAGCAAGCGTGGTCTGGTGTACGCCGGTGATCACCAGCGGCGCGTAAAGGAAGCCAAACAATGCTGCGCCAATGGGGGCAAAGCTGCCGGTCATCAGGTGGCGAACCGCAAAGGCAACGCCATCGCCGATCATGCGACCAAATGGACCAATCAGCGCATGAGCGAGGAATACGGCGAGGATCAGCGAAAAGACCGGAACCACGACCAGATAAAGGTAATCCGGCACGATGCGCTTAAGGCGAGTTTCAATAACGCCCAGCGCCAGCCCAGCTAACAGGGCCGGAATCACCTGTGCCTGATAGCCAACTTTAGCGATGCTAAACATGCCAAAGTTCCATACTTCCGGCACCTGCTGCCCGAGCAGATAGGCGTTCATCAGTTGCGGAGAAACCAGCGTCACGCCCAGCACGATACCGAGGATCGGCGTGCCGCCCATTTTTTTCACCGCTGACCAGCAAATCCCGACCGGCAGGTAGAAGAAGATGGCCTCACCGATCAACCACAGAAAATCGTAGATCGTTTGCAGGGAAGGGTACATTTGCGCCAGCGTCTGACCGTTGCTCATGGGCAGATCGCCGATCACATTTCGAAAGCCGAGGATCAAACCGCCGCTAATCAATGCCGGGAGTAACGGGAAGAAGATCTCTGCGAAATGAGAGAGCAACTGCTCATGCCATTTCATATTCTGCCGGGCGGCTTTTTTCACCTGCTCTTTATCGACCTGCGCCTGGCCGGTTGTCGCTATCAGCGCTTGATAGTAATCGCCAACGTTGGTGCCAATGACGACCTGAAATTGCCCGGCATTGGTGAAGCAGCCTTTCACCATCGGCAGTTGCTCGATTTCTTTCGGTCTGGCATTGCCCGGTTGGTTGAGGACAAAGCGCAGGCGGGTAATACAGTGACTTACCGTTGCGATATTGCCGCGCCCGCCAACCAGTTCTATTAACTGATCAATATCCGCTTGATTAACTTTGCTCATCATAAAGCCCCGTGGCAGATGACATATTTGGTTGGCTGCAGAATATATTGTCGGGAACAATTAAAAAATGGGAACGTTCCCGAAACGTAGCGAAGATCACAAATTATCGTTCAGGAAACGCTCAGGAAAGAGTGGCGGGAATGATGATCTGCTGGGGGGCGCAACGTCCATTGATCTGCTCGATCAACTGGCTGGCGGCCTGTCGCCCGGCTTCCGCGTATCCGGGATCCACGGTGATGATCCCCGGGTGGAGGAACTTCATGAGCGGCGTATTACCAACGCTCGCCAGTTGCAAAGTGTTGATGTGCTGCTCTTGTAGGTACTTACTCGCGCCAAGCGCCAGCGTGTCAGTCGCACACAGTAAAGCGGTGGTCTCAGGCGTAATCACTTTTGCTACGTTCTCATAACCTTGCTTCATAGCAAGACCTGGCAGAGCGGCAACCGGATGCAGTTTATGCGTGTTGCAGAATGCCAGATAGGCTTCGTGGCGCCGCTTACCGGTTGTCACGTCACTGTGCGGCACGCCGAGATAACTGATATTGCGATGCCCCAACTCGAGTAGCCGTTGCATCAGGATGTTGATCGCTCCTTCATCGTCATAGCAAACTGAAGCAAAACCTTTGGCGTCGCGTGCCAGCAGAACCAGCGATGACTGCCAGTGGGCTAACATGTCTTCCGTTATACCGGTAAAACCAAATAGCACTACGCCGTCGATATTACGGCGTTTCAGGACGCCCAGGTGCTCGGCAACTAATTGCGGGGAAAATTGGCTTTCCATCATAATTGGGTCGTAACCCTGTTCATAAAATGCAGGCAGCATGGTCTGAACGGCGAGGTTTTCTGATAACGAATCCAGACGGGTAACGATAATGGCGACGACTTTATCGCTTTGTCCACGCATGGCACGTGCGGAACGGGAAGGGGAAAATCCATGCTGATTCATCACTGCTTCCACGCGCTCACGTGTGCGCTGGCTCACGCCGCTTTCGTTATTCAGTACCCGGGAAACAGTGGATTTTCCCACGCCGCTTAAGCGTGCGATGTCTTTGATGGTTAGTCGATTTTGCATCCTGTTATCCCGTAACGTGCGTTTAATTATTTGAGACTAACTTTACCTGCGTATATGGCAATGAGCAAAGTCTGGTTTATCGTTGGTTTAGTTGTCAGCGAGTATTATATCGCCATAAATGCTACGAATATTATTAGATTCTCCTTATTATTTGTGGCGCTATTTTTTCACTTACCGGAGGTTATATGGAACCTGATCCCACGCCTCTCCCTCGATGGAGATTAAAACTTTTCCGGTAAGCCCGTCTTTTCACGGCGTTACCGGATGCGTAAGGCCGTGACGTTTTAACGTCCCTGCTCATTTTTATTACCTTCAGGTAAGGTTTTACTACGCCTGAAGATATTTTCTGCACCATGCTTACAGGGTGCGGAGGGACTTCCTATGTTTAAAGAAATTTTTACCCGGCTAATTCGCCATTTACCTTCTCGTCTGGTCCATCGCGACCCGCTGCCTGGCGTGCAGCAGACAGCGAATACTCCGATCCCGCCTTCCTTAAGCGCGCATTGTCTGAAAATGGCGAATATGCCAGAAGACGAATTATGGAAAACCTTCGGCACGCATCCAGAAGGGTTAAATCAGGCGGAAGTGGAATCTGCCCGCGAAAAACATGGCGAGAATAAATTGCCCGCGCAACAACCGTCACCGTGGTGGGTACATTTGTGGGTTTGTTATCGCAACCCATTTAATATTTTGCTCACTATTCTCGGTGGGATTTCCTACGCGACGGAAGATTTATTTGCCGCAGGCGTGATTGCATTGATGGTAGGTATTTCTACATTGCTGAATTTTATTCAGGAAGCGCGCTCCACCAAAGCGGCAGACGCCCTGAAAGCGATGGTCAGCAATACCGCGACGGTGCTGCGGGTAATTAACGATAAAGGTGAAAATGGTTGGCTGGAGATCCCGATCGACCAGTTAGTGCCCGGCGATATTATTAAACTGGCAGCAGGAGATATGATCCCGGCTGATTTACGTATTTTGCAGGCTCGGGATCTGTTCGTCGCCCAGGCGTCGTTAACCGGCGAGTCTCTACCCGTTGAAAAAGCAGCAACCACCCGGCAGGCAGAGCACAGTAATCCGCTGGAGTGCGACACTCTGTGTTTTATGGGCACCACCGTAGTTAGTGGTACGGCACAGGCGATGGTGATTGCCACTGGCGCAAATACCTGGTTTGGTCAACTGGCGGGACGCGTTAGTGAACAGGAGAGTGAACCAAATGCTTTCCAGCAAGGGATCAGTCGCGTCAGTATTTTGTTGATTCGCTTTATGCTGGTAATGGCGCCCGTGGTGCTGTTTATCAATGGTTATACCAAAGGCGACTGGTGGGAAGCGGCGCTGTTTGCGCTTTCGGTTGCTGTGGGTTTAACGCCAGAAATGTTGCCGATGATTGTTACCTCGACGCTGGCGCGTGGCGCGGTAAAGCTGTCGAAACAGAAAGTGATCGTCAAACACCTGGATGCCATTCAGAACTTTGGCGCAATGGATATTCTTTGCACTGATAAAACCGGCACCCTGACACAAGATAAAATTGTGCTGGAAAATCATACCGATATCTCAGGTAAAACCAGCGATCGCGTGCTGCATAGCGCGTGGCTGAACAGTCATTATCAGACCGGGCTTAAAAACCTGCTTGATACAGCAGTGCTGGAAGGGATAGATGAAGAGTCTGCGCGCCAGTTGGCGAGCCGTTGGCAGAAAGTGGATGAAATTCCCTTTGATTTCGAACGCCGTCGGATGTCGGTAGTGGTGGCGGAGAATGCTGAACATCATCAACTGGTTTGTAAAGGGGCATTGCAGGAGATCCTCAATGTGTGTTCGCAGGTGCGCCACAATGGCGAGATTGTTCCGCTTGATGACACCATGCTGCGGCGTATTAAACGGGTGACTGATACGCTGAATCGTCAGGGATTGCGCATTGTTGCGGTAGCGACGAAATATCTGCCAGCGCGTGAAGGGGATTACCAGCGGATTGATGAATCCGACTTGATCCTTGAAGGCTACATCGCCTTTCTTGATCCGCCTAAAGAGACAACGGCGCCGGCACTACGAGCGTTAAAGGCGAGTGGCATCACCGTGAAAATCCTTACCGGCGACAGCGAACTGGTGGCGGCGAAGGTGTGCCACGAAGTGGGGTTGGATGCGGGAGAGGTGGTCATCGGCAGTGATATTGAAACGTTATCTGACGACGAACTGGCAAGCCTGGCACAACGTACCACGCTGTTTGCCCGTCTGACGCCGATGCATAAAGAACGCATTGTGACCTTGCTGAAGCGCGAAGGACATGTGGTTGGCTTTATGGGCGATGGTATTAATGACGCACCCGCTTTACGTGCCGCGGATATCGGTATTTCCGTGGATGGCGCGGTGGATATTGCCCGTGAAGCGGCAGATATTATTCTGCTGGAGAAAAGCCTGATGGTGCTGGAAGAAGGGGTCATTGAAGGGCGTCGTACTTTCGCCAACATGCTGAAATACATCAAAATGACGGCGAGTTCTAACTTCGGTAATGTGTTCAGTGTGCTGGTGGCGAGTGCTTTCTTGCCCTTCTTGCCGATGCTGCCATTGCACTTACTGATCCAGAACCTGCTGTATGATGTGTCGCAGGTGGCGATCCCGTTTGATAACGTCGACGATGAGCAAATTCAAAAGCCGCAACGCTGGAACCCGGCGGATTTGGGGCGCTTTATGATCTTCTTCGGACCGATCAGCTCGATCTTCGATATTCTGACGTTTTGTCTGATGTGGTGGGTATTCCATGCCAACACGCCGGAAACGCAAACGCTATTTCAGTCGGGCTGGTTTGTGGTGGGATTATTGTCGCAAACGTTGATTGTGCATATGATCCGCACCCGTCGGATCCCGTTTATTCAGAGCCGTGCTTCCTGGCCGTTAATGGTCATGACGGTGATCGTAATGATCGTGGGGATCGCATTGCCGTTTTCGCCACTGGCAAGTTATCTGCAACTGCAGGCGCTGCCATTAAGCTATTTCCCGTGGCTGGTTGCGATTCTGGCAGGGTATATGACGCTAACGCAACTGGTGAAAGGGTTTTATAGCCGCCGCTACGGTTGGCAGTAAACACGTGATGAAACTGACCTGAAATACTCTTTCAGGTCAGCCATTTATGCAAAGACCTGAACAAAAAAATAGATTACTGCAAAAATAAAAAAACAAATAAACGTCCAGCTCAAATTATAAAGGGCGCTGTAGTTATTATTTACAGAACGAGAGAGATAGATGTCTTCTTTTTTAATGTGTCTGGCGGAGATGTTGCGATACAGGCGAATATAATAAACACAATAAAGTAATAAAGGCGGTATTACCCATCCACCTGTAGGTTTGCCAAATATAAGCGTGAGTATAATGGAGACAGCAAAGAAAAGCAGAAAGACGATTTGCGCTTTGGATTCTATTTTTTTTAATTCACTTCTTACGCCTTCTGCGTGCTGTTCTTGCCAGCGCCGCAGCGTACTAACACTAAATTGATAGTGTTCACATAATTCTTTATTAGGCGCACCCTTTTTTGACTGCTGTAAAATTTCAGCAATTTGTTCATCAGTGAAACGGGCTTTAGCCATCTTCAACCCTCCGTGGTTGAATCAGATAATCCAGGCGCGAAACCTGGATTATCTTTTTGAAAGAGATTAGCGACGAACAGCGATCGCTTCGATCTCAATCTTCACGTCTTTCGGCAGACGGGCAACTTCAACACAAGAACGTGCCGGGAAGGTCGCATTGTGTTCGGTGAAGAAGGCTTCGTAAGTGGCGTTCACGGTTGCGAAGTCGTTCAGATCTTTTACAAACACGGTGGTTTTAACGATGTCGCCCACTTTCAGGCCAGCCGCTTCCACGATAGCTTTCACGTTATCCAGCGACTGACGCGCCTGTGCAGCTACGTCTGCCGGTACTTCGCCAGTTTTTGGGTTTACCGGGATCTGACCGGAGGTGATGATCATACTGCCCAGATCAACGCCCTGAACATAAGGACCGATGGCTGCGGGTGCATTTTCCGTCGCGATAGTTTTGCTCATGATTTCTCCTTTATTACAGCGGTAAAAAGTCTGGTTCATTATAGGGAGACAGACTTTTATTACCAACCGCAATTAATTGGCCAGCACCACATTATGCGAAAACTCTTTTTCGCAGTATTTACATTTGAGCGCGATATCATTGGCGCGTTTTCTCACTGCAAAGCTGGAAGAAACCGGTTCGGCATGGCTGATACAGTTGCTGTTCGGGCAGACCAACACATTATCAATACGTTCCGGCAAGCTGGGGCGCGATTTGCCTACGACTTCATAGTTGTCGATACGATTTACCGTGGCTTGTGGGGCGTACAGGGCCAGTTGATTAACCTGAGCGTCGGTCAGGAAGGTATTTTCGATTTTTATCAGATCCTTACGCCCCAACTCACCAGAAGGCAGATTCAGGCCGATGGTAATACGTTGATCTGTTTCGGTCAGCTTGAACAAACTCAACAGTTTAAAACCGATCTGGGCGGGGATATGGTCGATTACCGTGCCGCGTTTAATCGCTTCAACCTGCAATTTATTATCGTGTGTCATCTCTTTTTCCCCTTACAGTACCAGATCGCGATTCAGAACCAGTGCCAGTAACGCCTGGCGAGCGAAAATCCCATTACCTGCCTGCTGGAAGTACCAGGCGTGCGGCGTTTTATCAACATCGGTGGCAATCTCATCAACACGTGGCAGCGGATGCAACACTTTCATATTGGCTTTGGCGTTGTGGAGATCGCTGGCGCGTAGAACAAACTGCGCTTTCACGTTGGCGTATTCGGACGGGTCCAGGCGCTCTTTTTGCACGCGAGTCATGTACAAAATATCCACTTCAGCCATGACTTCTTCAATGGCGCTGTGTAGGCTCCAGGAGATACCTTTTTCATCGAGCATATCCAGAATGTACTGCGGCATTGCCAGCGCATCCGGGGCGATGAAGTAAAAACGGTTGCCGTCAAATTTCGCCAGCGCCTGAGTCAGAGAGTGAACGGTACGGCCATATTTCAGGTCACCGACCATCGCAACGCGAAGATTGTCCAGGCGTCCCTGGGTTTCCTGAATAGTGAACAGATCCAACAGAGTTTGCGTCGGATGCTGGTTGGAGCCATCACCGGCATTCAGCACCGGTACATTGCCAGAAAACTCAGTAGCCAGACGCGCCGCGCCTTCCTGCGGATGGCGCATCACAATCGCATCAACATATGTGCTGATAACCGAAATGGTGTCGGCCAACGTTTCCCCTTTTTTACCCAGTGACGTGTTGGCGCTGTCGGAGAAGCCCACCACGCTGGCGCCCAGGCGGTGCATGGAGGTTTCGAAAGAGAGGCGGGTACGGGTTGAAGCTTCGAAGAAGCAACTGGCAATCACTTTATGCTTTAGCAGCTCCGGTTGTGGGTTGGCTTTCAGTTTCGCCGCTGTCGCCAGCACCAGATTGAGGTCATCGCGACTAAGGTCGTTTATGGAAATGATATGTTTCTGATATAGCGGGTTAGCCATGTTTATCTCCTGACGCCTGGGCAAAAAAAAGCCCCTCGATTGAGGGGCTGGGAACGGGTGATCAACGGGAAGAAAAACGGCAGGCCAGCGTCTTTTTTCAGACGCGGTAAGACAAAATGTCGAACACACTGAACCATACATCCTCCCGGCAAATTGTCCGGCATTATACTCAGCCAGAAAGTGGGATCAAGCAGTTAATGCAATAATTTCCAAAAGTAAACGATTGTAGTGAATTTATATGCCTTAAAATTGAATTTATAACGCATTGTGTTTTCAAGTGTAATGGGGAGAAAAACATGCGCCAGCGCAATCTGGCGATAAAAAATGCTGGTATGGCAGTAAGGAATTACGTATAACGAGATAAATGAAACGATGTTTTAATTGAGGGAAATAAAAGATGATCATCGGAAATATTCATAATCTCCAGCCATGGCTGCCAGAAGAGTTTCGCCAGGCAATAGAGCACATCAAAGCGCATGTAACGGCAGAAACGCCAAAAGGTAAGCACGATATCGAAGGCAACCGTCTGTTTTATCTTATCTCTGAAGATATGACCGAGCCGTTTGAGGAGCGTCGTGCGGAGTACCACGCCCGCTATCTCGACATCCAGATTGTGTTAAAAGGGCAGGAAGGTATGACCTTCAGTACACAATCTGCGGGGGCGCCGGAAACCGACTGGTTGGCTGATAAAGACATCGCCTTTTTACCGGAAGGCGTTGAGGAGAAGACCGTCATCCTTAATGAAGGCGATTTTGTTGTGTTCTATCCGGGTGAAGTTCACAAGCCGGGTG
>NZ_BBMY01000028.1 GCF_000759775.1 Escherichia albertii NBRC 107761 = DSM 17582 | reverse complement strand
CCTATCCGTTGGATGCCCGGAGAGTTGTTGGTTTACCGCGATAAAAGCGGCGAGCATGACTATGAGCTTAAAGATATTGGTCACAGTTGTGCGTCATTTAAAATTGGTTTGCAGAATGTGTCCTGGCTTAAACAAGAAGCCACTCCGGCGGGCAGTGATTGTGTTTATGAAACGCTGGCGGGAGTTGATCCGGAATATTTTTATCTGTTTGTTAGGGATATTGGTTTATATAAGAACCAAATTTATAAAGTCACAACCAACGCCCTGGGAGAAGGGGCGTTGATTAATCTCAAACCGGAGGATGTTTCGGACTCATTTGGACCAGGTAGCGGTTGGGGATCTACTGGCATGTATTTATCAGGAGATGGGCAACTCTACAGCAATAGATTTAGTCGTGAATGGCTGCGTTACAACCCTATTTCAGCAGAATGGTCATCGGTGAAGCAACCTCCGAGCGGACTTAAACCTTTATTTAAATAACCTCTTCACGTTACCAGTATCAGGATGATGCTATGTTGCCAATTAAATCCGTTTGTCTCGTTCTGGCTTTATTTTCACTCAATTCAATAGCCTGCTCTGGCGTACCCTCTGCCTCTTTTTATTACCAACCGTGGGGGCAAGGAACAAAATATATTGTTGAAGATAGCGACGATTATGGTATCAATTTTCCAGATATTCATCTGCCGCAGGTGAAGTTCAAACAACTGCACCGCGTAGCTAATGGCACTGATGATGAATATGATTCCCCGGATAATATCAATAATGATTTTGTGCAAGTGGATGGGGGCGCTTATATCAGAACTAACGGCGGCTGGCGTTTCGACTGGTTGACTGATGGTCGCCATATTTTATGGGCAGGGAAAATAGTCCAGAACCCACCGGGAACACCGAAAGTTGATGCCGCAACATTCCATGCCTGGGGCCGTTTTGCCGCCGATAAAGACAGCCTCTATTTTGATGGCGAACGCACGGATGATAATCACGGCGAAAAGCAGGTCGATATGGATTCGCTGCAACAGGTGGGGGGGAGGATGGATTCAATGGATTCCGCGGATGTGCTGAAAGACCGTCGTAATCTTTACTTTCAGGGGCGCTGGTTGGGGAGTGCGCAAGGGTATTCTATTCTTGGCATTAAATCCTGGACACGTCGTTCCATTCTTTATTCACCTAATAGCTGTGAAAGCAAAAGTAACCCTGGACCATGGGATACTATCTGGCGGACAAAATCGCAGGTCTTTGTGAACGGAGATGCCATCAACGCCGATCCGAATACCTTTCATATTGTGCGCTGGATAGCCGGCTCCCTGCTGATTTATCGTGATAAAGACGGTGAGAAACGTTATGCGTTTGGGAAAGATTGCCGGAGTACATTTGACCTACAACGGGATAAAGTAACATGGTTGACGCGTGATGCTTCCTGGCACGGCAATGACTGCCGGGTGGCGGTCATTCCTGATGTCGACCCGGAGTATTTTCGCCCGCTGACGCAGAATGTGGCGCAATATAAAGATTCGCTCTATCTGGTGAAGTATGTTTCTGCGGTAAAAAAAACGCTGTCAGTTATTCATTTGCCCGACCCGCAACAAGAATTACAGGAAGGTGTTAATATCGTCGGGAGTAAAGTTTATTTTATTGCGCGCGGTGATGTGAATATTTTTGATATTAACGGACAATGGCAGTGGTTTAAAAATGCGGATGGTGGGTTATCAAAACGTGTAGCATTTGACGATCGATATATGTATTTCATCGGCGATGGTTCTATTACTAAATTTGTGATGAAAGGGAAGTTAACATGGTTTAAAACCCCTGATGGTAATTTTACCGATATTTTTGCTCATGATGATAAATATATTTACTTTTTGGACGCCTCTCTTGTTAACGGTGGGCGGCGGCGTAACGAAACCCGGTCGATGAGTGATGCTTACATTAATAATAATGATCTGGTGACTGTGGAAGGGGTTTACTACTGGAGTAATAATGAATTTTTTCCGCATAAAACATATAAAAGAATATTCCACTATAGAGAATAATTCAAAGTAAGATGATCATTAACGCACCTGGCGTGTCAGTCAGGTGCGTTGATCGAACAAATCACTCACCCGCCAGCGCGCGCGGGAACAGCACATTATTTTCCAGACTGATGTGCTCCATCAGATCATCAATCAGTTCATTAATGCCGTTATACATCGCTTTCCAGGTAGTGCAGGCTTCTGGCGGCGGTGTGACGTTATTAGTGGTGTGCTTGATAACCTCCAGCAGTTCGCCTGCTTCATCGTGCTCGCTTTCCATCACGCTGATTGGCCCCATCGCCTGGCTACCCATGCCTTGTTTGATCATCGGGAAGAGAATTTGCTCTTCTTTCATCATGTGGCTGGAAAGCTCTTCATGCAGCATAGTCAGGTATTTTGTCAGCCCTTTTGGCACGCTCGGTTTGTCGGCGTGAACGCGCTCTACTTTGGTGGCTTGCAGGATCAGCTCCGGTAGTTGCTCGCGATGGCGATCGTGGTAGCGCACAATGATGTGGTCGATGATTTCCGCCAGTGGGGCGCTACGCCAGTCTTTCTCAATCGGTTGTTCAGCCAGTTTTGCCAGCTCAGCTTCAATGACGTCAACATCCAGCTCTTTACGTGCCGCCGCGCGCGCCAGTGTCTGCTTACCGCCGCAGCAGTAATCCATATCATATTTGCGAAACAGAGCCGAAGCGCGAGGAATAGAGAGCGCCAGTTCACCTAAAGGTTGGTCGCGATAAGCCATAGCCGATACCTCATTCTTGATTAGATAAGATGTATTTTAAATGCATCTTTATACTGAAAGCTATAACCCTTATGTAGCAGAGGCTTATTTAACTCACTGCCGGCGTGTCAACTTTCAGAGACAGGTTCAGTTAAGGTTTTTTCCGGTTTTGCTCTGACCGCAATCACCACGCCGACCACTAACAGCGCGATACCGCTCAGCGTCATTAGTGGTGGCATTTGCTGGCGGAGTAAAAAGGTGTACAGCAAACCTGCCAGCGTTTCGAAAACAATCAGCGGCCCGAGAATAACCGTTGGTAATCGCTGGCTGGCGATGTTCCAGCAAAGTGCGCCGACCCATGAGCAAAGCACGGCGATAGCAATCATCAGGCTAATGAATACCAGCGGACGGGGGCCAAAAGGTAGCGAGAAGTCTGGCGTTTGCGTATTCAGCCAGTAACAGGCGACGAGATAACCGATGAGCGAAACCGGCAGCGTGACCAGCGCCTGCGCCGTTGCCCACATCATCGGATGTTTGTCGGGATTTTCCCGCAGCCAGCGGGCGTTGCGCAGGGCATACCATGCCCAGCAAACCACGGAGACTAATGCCAGCACAATGCCTGAGGCATAACGTGTCCAGTCAAAATCGGGGAGTCCGTGGTTTAACTCAGCAATGTTTACACACGTAAGACCGATGCCAATACAAACCAGCGCCGGGGCCAGTTTCCCCCACGCGAGTTTGCCGTCGCGCTGGCTATAAAGCAGATTGGCAAAGACGGGTATCACCACTGGCAGGGTGCCGATAATCATCGTGGAAACAGGTGCGCCAGTACGTTGTATGGCGCTGGCGAGGCAGAAGTAATAGATGAGGTTGCCCATCATGGTGAGCATTAGCGCGGTAAGCCAGTCGCGACGCGCTAACTGGCGCAGACGCACGCGCCCCAGCCAGGCAATGGGCAGCGCAATTAATCCTAACGCCAGATAACGCCCCATCGATTGTAATATTGCCGGGTATTCCGGCACGATCAACGGCCCGACAAAAATAAGCCCCCACATCAACCCTGCTAACAGGGCATACAGCACGCCGCTAATCATTACTGGCATCCATTGGTCTGTCAGAAGAAATATTCAGGGAACAACCGTAGTCGTTCCCCGCATCACGTCATTATCAGAGAGGATGCGGGAGGATGCCACTTTAATTAACTAGTTATTAACATTAACCGGGCATCGCTGGTAACGCCACCGCATGTGGAATATAGCCTTACGCCGCTGGGCAAGCAGGTCAGTGAAAAGGTTGCGGCACAGGCGGACTGGATTGAGTTGAATTTGCCTGAGGTGCTGGTGGTGCGGGATGAATGTACAGCATAACTGCCGGATGCGCTGCGCTTATCCGGCCTACGGTTCATGGCTTGTAGGGCGGATAAGATGCGCCAGCATCGCATCCGCCAGGAAGAGCTGGATGCGGCTGATGATTTGTAGGCCGGAAAAGATATGTATTACTTACTCAAATCCACCTGATAAATTGCAAACCCGATATCATCGGTCGCGACTTTATTCATCGGATATTGCCCTTTCTCTTTAATAAACGCCACGGCTTTATCTGACGGAGAGGTTTCGAAACGGATATCCAGTTTCTTATCGCCAGCAATTGGTGCCAAACGCCAGTTGTTATCCGCTGCCGGGTGAATTTCCCCCGCACGCTTCGACTCTTCAGCAATCCACGCTGCCAGTACCGAGCGGTTTTCATCCGGCGAAGCAAAGGCGATATGGCTGTCGCCCGTGCCGGCAAATTTGCCGCCGTAAGCACGATAGTTATTGGTGGCAACCAGGAACATGGCGTTTGGATCAATCGGTTTGCCGTTAAAGGTCAGGTTCTTAATCCTTTGCGCATTGGCATTGACCATCTGACATTCGCCGTCATAGCGTGCGGGCTGGGTAACATCAATCTGATAATTCACGCCATCAATAACATCAAAGTTATAGGTGCGGAAACCCTCCCAGTTGATTAAAGACTGCGGTTTAGTGCTGTTGGGATCAATCTGGTTAAACTGCCCGGCAGAGCATTCCAGCCACTCTTTCACTTCTTTACCGCTGGCTTTCACCACAATCAGCGTATTGGGATAGAGATAGAGATCGGCGGCATTGCGGAAGGTTAACTGACCTTTTTCCACTTCCACATAACTGGCAGGGTCATTTTTGCGACCGCCGACTTTAAACGGCGCGGCGGCAGAGAGCACCGGGAGTTTTGCCAGATCGGGATCGCCCTGGATGTAATGTTCGACATACGCTTTTTGCGCGTTATTCACAACCTGTACGGTCGGATCGTCCTGCACTAGCGCCAGATAGCTATACATATTGTCGGCAGATTTACCGATGGGTTTGCTGACAAACTGGCGGGTGGCATCGTGATCGGCTTTAAGTGTTTCTACCAGCTTGCTGTCTTCTGCTGCGAGGGATTTTTTATTGGCGATATCGTAAATTGGTCGCGCTTCTGCTTTCGCCTGTGTGACCTGCCATTTCCCGCTGTCATTATTGAGTTGCAGATCGACCACGCCCAGATGATCGCCCCACATTCCAGGCATCACTGCCGGAACGCCGTTAAGTGTGCCTTTGGCGATATCAGCCCCTTTGATATCCGCAAAATCTTTACTCGGGAAAACGGCGTGAGCATGACCAAACATAATGGCGTCAACGCCTGGAATTTCACTGAGATAATAGACCGAGTTTTCCGCCATGACTTTATACGGATCGGCAGACAGTCCAGAATGCGCCAGTACCACTACCACATCGGCGCCTTTCTCACGCATTTCTGGCACGTACTTGCGCACCGTTTCAGTGATATCGTTAACGGTGACTTTGCCGGATAAATTGGCTTTATCCCAGCCCATGATCTGTGGCGGCACGACGCCAATATAACCTATTTTCAGCGTCTGTTTCTTGCCGTCTTTATCGACCACTTCAGTGTCTTTAATCAGATACGGCGTAAACATCGGCTGTTGGGTTTTGGCGTCAATGACGTTGGCGTTTACATAAGGGAATTTCGCCCCAGCCAGTGCATGTTTCAGGTAATCCAGACCGTAGTTAAATTCATGGTTGCCGAGCGTGCCAACGGTATAATCCAGCGTATTCAGCGCCTTATAGACTGGATGAATATCACCTTCTTTTAATCCTTTCGCCGACATGTAATCTGCCAGTGGACTCCCCTGGATTAAGTCACCGTTATCGACCAGCACGCTGTTTTTTACTTCATTGCGAGCATCGTTAATCAGGCTTGCGGTGCGTACCAGTCCAAATTTTTCTGTTGCGGTATCTTTGTAATAATCGAAATCCATCATGTTGCTATGCAAATCAGTGGTTTCCATAATACGCAGATCGACCGTCGCTGCATTCACACTGGCGGCAATCAGCGTGGCCAGGAGCGTTGCGCTAAACTTAATCATCAGAGACATCCTTTTATCATCGGAAATACGAAAGAAAAGGGAGAACAACCATCTTCAGACTGTTGGCAAAGCGCTTTTTATTTCATGCTGGATGCGGTGTGAACGCGTTATAGGATCTACAAAATCTTGCAAACTCAATATATTGCAACTTCCATGTAGGCCAGATAAGCGTAGCGCATCAGGCAATTTAGCGTTTGTCATCAGCCTCATCTTGCTTATAGAACAGCGAAGAATGCCATATTTTAAACAATTAAAAATGATGACACTATCACAGTTGGCGCATTCTTTAACGATGGGGTATAAGTAAAACAATAGGTTAACACAGTTCACAGAGACGAGGTGGAGAATGTTAGATCAAGTATGCCAGCTTGCACGGAATGCAGGCGATGCCATTATGCAGGTCTACGACGGGATCAAGCCGATGGACGTCGTCAGCAAAGCGGATAACTCTCCAGTGACAGCGGCGGACATTGCCGCACATACCGTAATCATGGACGGTTTACGTACGCTGACGCCGGATATTCCGGTCCTTTCTGAAGAAGATCCTCCCGGCTGGGAAGTTCGCCAGCACTGGCAGCGTTATTGGCTGGTGGACCCGTTAGATGGCACTAAAGAGTTTATTAAACGTAATGGTGAATTTACCGTTAACATTGCACTCATCGACAAGGGTAAACCGATTTTAGGTGTGGTGTATGCACCAGTAATGAACGTGATGTACAGCGCAGCGGAAGGGAAAGCCTGGAAAGAGGAGTGCGGCGTACGCAAGCAAATTCAGGTAAGTGACGCTCGCCCGCCGTTGGTCGTCATCAGCCGGTCTCACGTAGACGAAGAGCTGAAAGAGTACTTGCAACAGCTTGGCGAGCACCAGACGACATCCATTGGTTCTTCGCTGAAGTTTTGCCTGGTAGCGGAAGGGCAGGCTCAGCTTTACCCTCGCTTTGGGCCAACTAATATTTGGGATACTGCGGCTGGTCACGCGGTTGCAGCCGCAGCCGGAGCGCATGTGCACGACTGGTTGGGCAAAACGCTGGATTACACCCCGCGTGAATCGTTCCTGAATCCAGGATTCAGAGTTTCTATTTATTAATTTTGCTAAAAATAGTTCAGGAATTGCTGGTGCCACAATTCCTGAATTAAAACGGATATTATTTGATAATATTTGCCACTATGACATATCTAAAAGGTAACTTTATCAAGTTATATGCAAAGCTGTCGTCTGTACTGTTTTATTTTGCTGTTGATACAATAGGGCGGAAGATTAAGAAGATTAGCAATATTATCTTTTGCCTCTAAAATATTTGTTTTTTGAGTTATAAATGAGTGCAATATCTCTTGCATCATAGTCACTTTGAGCAATGGATACTCATCGCTAATACTACTGATGGCATCCAGGAAATTATATCGTTCATCGGACTTATCATTTGATATTCTCGGGTTTGATGAATAAATATCAAGTCGTGGGTGTTGGTGTTGTATTTTATAAAGGGCGGATTTTTCTGTATTATTTCCTCTTTTGAACCAATAAAATAAATGTCCAGGCGTCCATTTTGCGGGCAACCACAGAAGAGGTGAACTGATGATTATATTATCAAATTTAGCCTTCGTGAAGTTTGTACCAATAATATTTATTAATGATAAATTCGAACCTGTCATATCGGTATTGCTGAAGTTACTAAAAGAAAGATCTGTTCTATTTAAAATGCTCTTTGAAAAGTTATAATTTTTAAAATTGCTATGACGCAACCTTAACCCCGACAAATTAATATTCTCCATCGCAGGGTTGGCATCTGACATAACAAATAGATAGGGATTTGAGCGAAAAAGTATTTGGTGTTTTTCAAAAAACTCTTTTATGTTAATTAATAAATTGACTGCGCCTATTTTAGAGTTAATGCTAAAAATAGTTTGAGGCGAACTCGAAATTTTATCCTGAGTCATTGATCTTATTGTGCATGTCAGATCGGAAAAATCTTCTGTCCACTGGAGAGTGATTGTTGAATACAGATTAATATTATTATCTATAGTAAATGAAATACCTAATGTACAGGTTCCATTACTGTAAACCGGGAAGGAGTAAGAGGTGATTGAACTCGCCATGATTCTGAAGATACGTGGATTCTGAATCGAGGTGTTGCTATCTTCATGATTGAGAAGATAAGTTAAACAATTTGTAAATTGCGATATGTAATGCTCTTGAGTTGTTATGCTTCTATAGGTTATTTCTCTTATTTCAGGAGAGACATTCAGAAGTCGTGTTTTTTCTGAATAATTTTTTCTTTCATTTATACTGTCATTGTTTTCATTCTTTACTGGTGGTGTGCCATAGTAGATATTGTTATTTGTTCGAGAGATCATAGCGTATATTACCAGCTTATTTGAATGGCTAATATTAGGCAGGTAAATTTATGGTAGGTTTGTTATTCGCACTATCAAAAATCGCTCATTTGTTTTATTCATCATACTCATAATGTTAGTATCAGCTATAGAGAGGGAGTTTCTTTGTAAATACGGACTGTGAACAGCATCATTATCGCTTTTCTACAGTCCAGTGAATATTCTTATTGCGTTGGTTGATTTAAAAATTAAGCCGCTTAAGTAAGTAGTTTATGCAGCAAATCCATTACTTGCTGCACCTCTTGTTGGGTTAGTGCTCCGTCCTTCGCCCATCGCACGCGACCATCTTTATCCAGCACCACAATGGCTGAACTTCCTTCATTCAGTTGCCAGGCACTGCGCGCGACACCATCACTATCGACAATAAATTGTGACCATGGATAGCGCTTTTTGTTGCTTTCCAGGCTACTGCGTACAAACATGCCGGATCCTGGAATTGCGTCGTCGGTGTTGACAATGGTGGTGGTCTGGTAGCGATCGTGTGGGAACTTCGCCGATTTAATCGCTTCAATCAGAGCAGTATTTTTCTCTTTTGCAGAAGTGCGACCAGCGATATGTTGCAGCACTCGTACTTTTCCCGCTAACTGCGCGCTGTTCCAGGTTTTATAGCTAAACTGATCTTTATCAAGAACCAACTCACCACGATCGGTGATGCCAATTGGCGGCACTCGCTGACCGGTTTCAAATTTGTGTGCTGAGGCCATCATCGGCAGCAACAGGCAGGTTAGCGCGAGAATCTTGGATAGAGTCATGGTGTTTCCTTCTTATCGTAGGCAGGTGATCCGACCACTTAGGCCAGACTTTTAATCATATGTGCTATTTATCGAAACACCCGTGAGGGCGATGCCAGTTTGCGGACAAGCGCACAAATCATAGGAAATATGAATGGTTATACTGAGGTTAGTGTTTCGATAGAAAGATAATTCTGAATAATTGTAACCTTTAGGTAAGAAAAGTTATACGTGCTGGAAACATTGTCTGGATAGTCTATAGTCACTAAGCATTAAAATTTGCGCCTCATAATAGTTGGGCCGAATGTGGCACCGCAAGGCGTAATACTCAGCAGGAGACAACAATGAAAATTTTCCAACGGTACAACCCATTGCAGGTGGCGAAGTACGTGAAGATCCTGTTCCGTGGACGGTTATACATCAAGAACGTTGGCGCTTTTGAATTTGATAAGGGTAAGATTCTTATCCCAAAAGTGAAAGATAAGCTGCATTTGTCAGTGATGTCTGAAGTTAATCGTCAGGTTATGCGTCTGCAAACAGAGATGGCTTAACCGAAGTGCTATGCAGTAATAAGACGGCTCCTGATTCAGGAGCCGTTGATGTTTCTGGGGTTATGCGACGCTGTCTTCTTTATCTTTAGCGTCAGGCAGTTTTGGTGAAAGTGCGCTGGCTTTATTGTCGATGCGTGTTACCAGCAACTGGTCGATGCGGTAGTTATCAATATCCACCACTTCGAATTTGTAGCCGGAGAACTTCACCGAATCAGTGCGTTTCGGGATCTTACGCAGCATAAACATCATAAAGCCGCCGATGGTTTCGTAGTTGTCTGACTGCGGAAACTCATCGATATCCAGTACGCGCATCACGTCGTCAATGGGGGTACCGCCATCAATCAACCATGAGTTTTCATCACGTGCCACAATCTGCTCTTCCAGACCCTGACCGACCAGATCGCCCATCAGTGTTGTCATCACATCATTCAGCGTAATGATCCCCACGACCAGCGCGTATTCATTCATGATTACTGCAAAGTCTTCACCCGCGGCTTTAAAACTTTCCAGCGCTTCGGAAAGAGTAAGCGTATCAGGAACAATCAAGGTATTGCAGATTTGTACACCGCTGTTCAGGGCCAGACTTTGGTTAGCCAGTACGCGGTTAAGCAGATCTTTTGAATCGACGTAGCCGATGATGTGATCAATATCTTCATTACAGACGAGGAATTTTGAGTGCGGATGTTCCGCCACTTTATTCTTCAGGCTTTGCTCATCTTCATGAAGATCAAACCAAACGACATTTTCGCGTGGCGTCATGGAAGAAGGCACAGTACGGGATTCCAGTTCGAACACGTTTTCGATCAGTTCGTGCTCCTGCTTACGCAACACTCCCGCCAGCGCACCCGCTTCTACCACCGCATAAATATCATCGGAAGTGATGTCATCTTTACGCACCATCGGGAGTTTGAAGATGCGGAAGATAATATTTGCCAGTCCGTTGAAGAACCACACTAGCGGTGTGAAGATTAACAGGCAGAAGCGCATCGGGTTGATGATACGCAAAGCGACAGCTTCTGGCGCAACCATACCGATGCGTTTCGGGGTTAAATCCGCAAACAGGATAAAAAGGCCAGTCACTAACGAGAAAGAGAGAATAAAGCTCAGTTGCTCGGAGAGTTCCTCAGGCATATAGCCAGAAAACAAGCTGTGAAACGCCGGAGAAAACGCCGCATCACCCACGATACCACCAAGAATGGCGACCGCGTTCAGACCAATTTGCACAACGGTGAAGAACATTCCAGGGTTGGCCTGCATATCCAGCACCCGCTGGGCATTAATATTACCCTCATCTGCCAGCAGTTTAAGTTTGATTTTGCGCGAAGCGGCAAGTGAAATCTCCGATATAGAGAAGAACGCACTCACAGCGATCAAACAGAGTATGACGAAAATACTGTTTAACATATCTTATCCGACCGTTCAGGTCAGATCCTCGGAAGGGGACGTTGATTAATTTGTGCGAAATACACATTGAAAGCCGGTCTGAAGAGAGTGAACCGGCATTTTCAGTGGCTAGTATAGCGTAAGGTGCTGTAAAGTCGCCAGAGGGTTAAATTTTTACCTCTTTTTTACTTTGATCCTGCCTTTTATTATTACACCTCAGGTGGTAGACAGACCCCAATTCCACCAATGCCACAATAGCCGTACGGATTTTTATGCAAATACTGTTGATGATCGTCTTCAGCATAATAAAACGGTGTAGCATTAGCGATTTCCGTGGTGATTTTACGATCATCATCGGCAGCGAGCATCGCAGCTTGAAAACGATTCAGACTGGCGCGGGCGGCGGTATCTTGCTCAGGCGTCAGTGGGTAAATTGCGGAGCGATACTGCGTGCCATGGTCATTGCCCTGACGCATTCCCTGCGCGGGATCGTGATTCTCCCAGAATACTTGCAACAGTTGCTCATAGCTGAGAACTGAAGGATCGTATACCACGCGCACCGCTTCGGCGTGACCGGTATCACCGGAACAGACCTCCCGATAGGTTGGATTTGGCGTATAACCACCGGTATAGCCTGCAGCGGTGCTGTAAACGCCAGGAAGTTGCCAGAAAAGGCGTTCCACGCCCCAAAAGCACCCCATCGCAAAAATAGCGATCTCCATTCCGTCAGGCACATTGGTCATTGAGTGACCGTTGACTGCATGCAACGTGGCTACAGGCATCGGGGTATTACGCCCGACAAGAGCATCGGCGGGGGAAACCAGATGCTTTTTATCAAATAAACTCATGGTGTCGTTCTCCCGAAATTCGCTCATTGGCGTTAAGGTTGTAACAAGGCGCGTATTTGCACACAATAACCTCCGTGAATGCGTCTAAAGTAAAACATAAGAAATATTTGGGGTTTAGTCTGCTTTTTAATCCATATTGCTGGATTTTTGTTAAGCCGTTTAACGGCGTTCCAGGGGCAGGAATAAAGGATATTCAGGAGAAAATGTGCGCTATATCCGACAGTTATGCTGTGTAAGCTTACTCTGCTTAAGCGGATCTGCCATCGCCGCGAACGTCCGTCTACAGGTCGAAGGATTATCGGGGGCGCTGGAAAAAAACGTCCGTGCGCAGCTTTCTACAATTGAAAGTGATGAAGTGACGCCAGACCGTCGCTTTCGCGCGCGCGTCGATGATGCCATCCGCGAAGGTCTGAAGGCTCTGGGTTATTACCAGCCGACGATAGAATTTGATCTCCGGCCTCCGCCAAAGAAAGGGCGGCAGGTATTGATCGCCAAAGTGACGCCTGGTGTGCCTGTGTTGATTGGCGGCACCGATGTGGTCTTGCGTGGCGGCGCACGGACCGATAAAGACTATTTGAAATTGCTTGATACTCGTCCGGCCATTGGTACGGTACTGAATCAGGGAGATTATGAAAATTTCAAAAAGTCCTTAACCAGTATTGCGTTACGTAAAGGCTATTTCGATAGTGAATTTACCAAAGCGCAGCTAGGTATTGCGCTCGGCCTGCATAAAGCCTACTGGGATATTGATTACAACAGCGGCGAACGCTATCGCTTCGGCCATGTGACCTTTGAAGGATCGCAGATCCGCGACGAATATCTGCAACATCTGGTGCCGTTTAAAGAAGGCGATGAGTACGAATCCAAAGATCTGGCGGAACTGAACCGCCGTCTCTCTGCCACTGGCTGGTTTAATTCGGTGGTAGTGGCGCCGCAATTTGATAAGGCGCGAGAAACGAAGGTGTTGCCGCTGACTGGCGTGGTTTCGCCACGCACGGAAAACACCATCGAAACTGGTGTTGGTTACTCAACGGACGTTGGGCCGCGCGTTAAGGCGACGTGGAAAAAGCCGTGGATGAACTCTTACGGTCATAGTTTGACGACCAGCGTCAGTGTTTCATCGCCGGAACAGACACTCGATTTCAGCTATAAAATGCCGCTGCTGAAGAACCCGCTGGAACAATATTATTTGGTGCAGGGGGGATTTAAGCGTACCGATCTTAACGATACCGAATCTGACTCCACTACGCTTGTGGCTTCCCGTTATTGGGATCTCTCCAGCGGTTGGCAGCGCGCCATTAACCTGCGCTGGAGTCTCGACCACTTTACCCAGGGCGAAATAACTAACACCACCATGCTGTTTTATCCGGGAGTGATGATCAGCCGGACGCGTTCGCGCGGTGGTTTGATGCCTACCTGGGGCGACTCGCAGCGTTACTCTATCGACTACTCTAATACCGCCTGGGGATCGGACGTCGATTTCTCGGTGTTTCAGGCGCAAAACGTCTGGATCCGCACACTGTACGATCGTCATCGCTTTGTCACGCGCGGCACGCTGGGTTGGATTGAAACGGGAGATTTTGACAAAGTACCGCCGGATCTGCGTTTCTTCGCCGGGGGCGATCGTAGTATTCGTGGCTATAAGTACAAATCTATCGCACCGAAATACCCTGACGGCGACCTGAAAGGGGCCTCGAAACTGATTACCGGATCGCTGGAATACCAGTACAACGTGACCGGAAAATGGTGGGGCGCGATGTTTGTGGATAGCGGTGAAGCCGTAAGCGATATCCGTCGCAGCGACTTCAAAACCGGTACCGGTGTTGGCGTGCGCTGGGAATCGCCCGTCGGGCCAATCAAGCTCGATTTCGCCGTACCGGTTGCTGATAAAGATGAGCACGGTTTACAGTTTTACATCGGTCTGGGGCCAGAATTATGAGTTTGTGGAAAAAAATCAGCCTCGGCGTCGTTATCACCCTCCTGTTGCTGCTGGGATCGGTTGCGTTTCTGGTCGGCACCACCAGCGGCCTGCATTTGCTATTTAAAGCGGCAGATCGTTGGGTGCCAGGGCTGGATATAGGCAAGGTTACTGGCGGATGGCGCGATCTTACCTTATCTGACGTTCGTTATGAGCAGCCAGGCGTGGCGGTAAAAGCGGGCAATCTACATCTGGCAGTTGGGCTGGATTGTCTGTGGAACAGCAGCGTTTGCATTAATGACCTGACGCTGAAAGACATTCAGGTCAATATCGATAGTCAAAAAATGCCGCCTTCCGAACAGGTAACCGAAGAGGAAGATAGCGGCCCGCTGGATCTCTCCACGCCGTACCCTATCACTTTGGCGCGGGTGGCGCTGGATAACGTCAATATCAAGATTGATGACACTACAGTGTCGGTAATGGATTTCACCTCAGGCTTGAGCTGGCAGGAGAAAAATCTGACCCTGAAACCGACGTTGTTAAAAGGTTTGCTGATTGCTCTGCCGAAAGTCGCTGAAGTAGCACAGGAAGAGGTCGTCGAACCGAAGATCGAAAATCCGCAACCGGAGGAAAAGCCGCTTGGCGAAACGCTGAAAGATCTCTTTTCTCGCCCGGTATTGCCGGAAATGACCGACGTGCACTTGCCGCTCAACCTGAACATTGAAGAGTTTAAGGGCGAGCAACTGCGCGTGACGGGCGGCACGGACATCACAGTGCGCACCATGTTGCTGAAAGTGAGCAGCATCGATGGCAATACCAAACTGGATGCGCTGGATATCGACTCTAACCAGGGAATCGTCAATGCCAGCGGCACAGCGCAACTATCCGATAACTGGCCGGTCGATATCACCCTCAACAGTACGCTCAACGTGGAGCCGTTGAAAGGTGAAAAAGTGAAGCTGAAAGTGGGCGGGGCGCTGCGCGAACAGCTTGAGATTGGCGTTAACCTTTCTGGCCCGGTGGATATGGACCTGCGCGCCCAGACTCAATTGGCAGAAGCTGGATTACCGCTCAATGTGGAAGTGAACAGCAAGCAGCTTTACTGGCCGTTCACTGGTGAGAAACAGTATCAGGCAGATGATCTGAAACTGAAACTTTCCGGCAAAATGACTGATTACACGCTGTCTATGCGCATGGCAGTCAAAGGTCAGGAGATCCCGCCAGCCACCATTACCCTTGATGCCAAAGGTAATGAACAGCAGGTTAATCTCGACAAACTCACCGTTGCGGCGCTGGAAGGGAAAACGGAACTCAAGGCGCTACTCGACTGGCAACAGGCAATTAGCTGGCGCGGTGAGCTAACGCTTAACGGCATTAACACCGCCAAAGAGTTCCCGGAGTGGCCGTCGAAACTCAATGGTTTAATCAAAACGAGCGGCAGCCTGTACGGCGGCACCTGGCAGATGGACGTACCGGAACTGAAGCTGACTGGCAACGTTAAACAAAACAAAGTGAACGTTGACGGAACGCTGAAAGGCAACAGCTATATGCAGTGGACGATTCCGGGTCTGCATCTGGAACTGGGACCAAACAGTGCCGAAGTGAAAGGTGAGTTGGGGGTGAAAGATCTCAATCTTGACGCCGCCATCAACGCGCCGGGGCTGGATAACGCGCTGCCGGGGCTTGGCGGTACAGCGAAAGGGCTGGTGAAAGTGCGAGGCACGGTAGATGCGCCGCAGTTGCTGGCAGATATCACCGCGCGTGGCTTGCGCTGGCAGGAGCTCTCCGTGGCGCAAGTTCGCGTGGAAGGCGATATCAAATCCACCGATCAGATTGCGGGTAAACTCGACGTGCGCGTTGAGCAAATCTCGCAGCCGGATGTGAATATCAACCTCGTTACCCTCAATGCGAAAGGCAGCGAAAAGCAGCACGAATTACAACTGCGGATTCAGGGCGAACCGGTTTCCGGGCAGCTAAATCTGGCGGGAAGCTTTGATCGCAAAGAAGAACGCTGGAAGGGAACGCTGAGTGATACCCGCTTCCAGACGCCAGTTGGGCCGTGGACGTTGACGCGCGATGTTGCGCTGGATTACCGCAATCAGGAACAAAAAATTAGCATCGGGCCACACTGCTGGCTTAACCCGAATGCAGAATTGTGCGTACCGCAAACCATTGATGCCGGAGCAGAAGGACATGCGGTGGTCAATCTCAACCGTTTTGACCTCGCGATGCTGAAACCGTTTATGCCGGAAACCACTCAGGCAAGCGGCATCTTTACAGGTAAGGCGGATGTCGCCTGGGACGCCACTAAAGAAGGACTGCCGCAAGGCAGTATCACGCTTTCTGGTCGTAACGTGCAGGTGACGCAAACCGTCAATGATGCGGCCTTGCCAGTGGCGTTTCAGACGTTGAACCTGACGGCGGAGTTGCGGAATAACCGTGCTGAACTGGGCTGGACTATCCGTCTGACCAATAACGGTCAGTTTGATGGCCTGGTGCAGGTGACCGATCCTCAAGGGCGGCGTAATCTCGGTGGTAACGTGAATATCCGTAACTTTAACCTCGCGATGGTAAATCCCATCTTTACCCGTGGGGAAAAAGCAGCAGGGACGGTGAACGCCAACTTACGCCTCGGCGGTGATGTGCAAAGCCCGCAGTTGTTTGGTCAGCTACAGGTTACTGGCGTGGATATCGACGGTAACTTTATGCCGTTTGATATGCAGCCGAGCCAGCTTGCAGTCAACTTTAACGGTATGCGTTCGACACTTGCAGGCACCGTGCGGACTCAGCAGGGGGAAATCTATCTGAACGGCGATGCCGACTGGAGCCAGATTGAAAACTGGCGGGCGCGAGTGACGGCGAAGGGCAGTAATGTACGTATCACCGTGCCGCCGATGGTGCGAATGAACGTGTCGCCGGACGTAGTGTTTGAGGCCACGCCAAATCTGTTCACTCTGGATGGCCGCGTGGATGTGCCGTGGGCGCGCATTGTGGTGCATGATTTGCCGGAAAGCGCAGTCGGCGTCTCCAGCGATGTGGTGATGCTTAACGATAATCTGCAACCGGAAGAGCAGAAAACCGCATCAATACCGATTAACAGCAACCTTATTGTTCACGTCGGCAACAACGTACGCATTGACGCTTTTGGTCTGAAAGCGCGGTTGACGGGCGATCTCAACGTCGTACAGGACAAGCAAGGTCTGGGGCTGAATGGGCAGATCAACATTCCTGATGGGCGCTTCCATGCTTATGGGCAGGATCTGATTGTGCGTAAGGGAGAGCTGCTGTTCTCTGGTCCGCCAGATCAACCGTATCTCAATATCGAAGCGATTCGTAACCCGGATGCGACAGAAGACGACGTAATCGCCGGAGTTTGTGTCACTGGGCTGGCAGATGAGCCTAAAGCTGAGATCTTCTCTGACCCGGCGATGTCACAACAGGCTGCATTATCTTACTTGTTGCGTGGACAAGGGCTGGAGAGCGACCAAAGCGACAGTGCGGCGATGACCTCTATGCTGATTGGTCTGGGGGTTGCGCAAAGCGGTCAAATTGTGGGTAAAATCGGCGAGACGTTTGGCGTAAGCAATTTAGCGCTCGACACCCAGGGGGTAGGCGACTCTTCCCAGGTGGTGGTCAGCGGTTATGTATTGCCGGGTCTACAAGTGAAATATGGCGTGGGTATATTTGACTCTATAGCAACACTCACGTTACGTTATCGCCTGATGCCTAAGCTATATCTGGAAGCTGTGTCTGGTGTAGATCAGGCACTGGATTTGCTCTATCAGTTCGAGTTTTAGCAATGCGAATATTTGTCTACGGCAGTTTACGCCACAAACAAGGCAACAGCCACTGGATGACGAATGCCCAGTTGCTGGGCGATTTCAGTATCGATAACTATCAGTTGTATAGTCTGGGCCACTATCCAGGCGCAGTTCCGGGAAATGGAACGGTACATGGTGAAGTTTATCGTATTGACAACGCCACGCTGGCCGAACTTGATGCTTTGCGCACCAGGGGCGGTGAATACGCGCGCCAGTTGATACAGACGCCGTACGGGAGTGCATGGATGTACGTTTATCAACGGCCCGTCGAAGGATTAAAGCTGATTGCAAGCGGCGACTGGTTAGACAGGGATAAGTCATGATATAAACACGCCACCTTCGGGTGGCGTTGTTTTATGCGATGTATCTCGCAATCTGTTTTGTAATTTTCCCGCTTTTTGCTTTTCTCCCCGAGCCGACTTCCATATCTGTTAACGCATAAAAAACTCTGCTGGCGTTCACAAATGCGCAGGGGTAAAACGGGTGCACGCTTTGAACTGTGAGAATGAGTAAGGTTGGCTAACTTCCAGCAAGCGGCTATGAACAGCAAAGTGATGGTCGGGTTTGTTTGTTCTCACCATTCAAGCTTTTTAACCATTGAGAATAATGATGGCGGAATAGATAGTGTATTTATCGTGGGCATAAAAAAACCCCTACTAACCGAAGCCCGGCGTTCAGGGTTATTGCGTCAGAAGAACTTATTTATTCTTTGCGCGCTCGAAGGAAGCAACGATTTCAGCTTTAGCAGCTTCAGCGTTATCCCAGCCTTCAACTTTAACCCACTTACCTTTTTCGAGATCTTTGTAGTGCTCGAAGAAGTGAGCGATCTGCGCTTTCAGCAGTTCCGGCAGGTCATTAACGTCTTTAATGTGATCATATTCTTTGCTCAGCTTGCTATGCGGAACGGCAATCAGTTTCGCATCTTCACCGGCTTCATCGGTCATTTTCAGAACGCCAACCGGACGGCAACGGATCACAGAACCCGGTTGCAGCGGGTACGGAGTCGGGACCAGCACGTCAACCGGGTCACCGTCCAGAGACAGGGTGTGGTTGATGTAACCGTAGTTGCACGGATAGAACATCGCAGTGGACATGAAGCGGTCAACGAACAGTGCGCCGCTCTCTTTGTCGATTTCGTATTTGATTGGATCTGCGTTAGCCGGGATTTCGATAACAACGTAGATGTCTTCCGGCAGATCTTTACCCGCAGGGACGTTGAGTAAGCTCATGTCTGTTTCCTTTAAAAATATGTGGCAAACAAGTGCCGAGTATTATAGCCAACTCGCGCCGAATGTCTTCGCTTGTTTTCGCCCTCGTTTTCCTTTTTCGCCAGTTTTAAGACGGTTCATGAAGCAGGAAAATCCATAACCGTAGCTGCATTATTCATAGTGGTATGAAAGCGATTACAAACTTGTGATTAACGTTTTATTTACTTTTTTGAAGTGTGATGTAACGCAATTCGTTACATAACCGATTGTCTATAGTTTTTTCGCGAACATCTTTGCACCAATAATAATCTCCCGACGAGGACAACCCTATGTGGAAACGCTTACTTGTAGTCTCTGCAATCTCGGCAGCCATGTCGTCTATGGCGTTGGCCGCGCCTTTAACCGTAGGATTTTCACAGGTCGGGTCTGAATCCGGCTGGCGTGCAGCAGAAACCAGTGTGGCGAAAAGTGAGGCCGAAAAACGCGGAATCACGCTGAAAATTGCCGATGGTCAGCAAAAGCAAGAAAACCAGATTAAAGCTGTGCGTTCTTTTGTTGCACAAGGCGTAGATGCGATCTTTATCGCACCAGTCGTGGCGACGGGGTGGGAACCGGTTTTGAAAGAGGTGAAAGATGCCGGTATTCCCGTCTTTTTGCTCGATCGTTCCATCGATGTGAAAGACAAATTTCTCTATATGACAACCGTGACCGCCAACAACATTCTGGAAGGCAAGTTGATCGGCGACTGGCTGGTGAAAGAGGTCAACGGCAAGCCGTGTAATGTGGTTGAGTTGCAAGGCACTGTTGGAGCAAGCGTGGCTATTGATCGTAAGAAAGGCTTTGCCGAAGCCATCAAGAATGCGCCAAACATCAAGATTATCCGCTCGCAGTCTGGGGACTTCACTCGCAGTAAAGGCAAAGAAGTGATGGAAAGTTTTATCAAAGCGGAAAACAACGGCAAAAATATCTGCATGGTTTACGCCCATAACGACGACATGGTAATCGGCGCCATTCAGGCAATTAAAGAAGCGGGTCTGAAACCGGGTAAAGATATCCTCACAGGTTCCATTGACGGTGTGCCGGACATTTACAAAGCGATGATGGATGGCGAGGCGAACGCCAGCGTTGAACTGACGCCAAACATGGCTGGCCCGGCCTTTGACGCGCTGGAAAAATATAAAAAAGACGGCACCCTGCCTGAAAAGCTGACGCTTACCAAATCTACCCTGTACCTGCCTGATACCGCAAAAGAAGAGTTAGAGAAGAAAAAAGATATGGGATATTGAGGGGCATCAATATCTGATGCCGATTTGTGGGCCGGATAAGGCGTTCACGCCGCATCCGGCAGTTGTGCGCGGATGCCTGATGCGACGCTGGCGCGTCTTATCAGGCCTACGAGTTCGATGATCTGTGTGGGCCGGATAAGGCGTTTACGCCGCATCCGGCGGTTGTGCACGGATGCTTGATGCGACGCTTACCGCGTCTTATCAGG
>NZ_BBMY01000029.1 GCF_000759775.1 Escherichia albertii NBRC 107761 = DSM 17582 | reverse complement strand
CACCACGATCGCGTTTACAGTATTCGTATTAACGAACTGGAATATGCTATTCGTGATGCTAATTTCAATTCGCTTCCTATAACACGGGTTTATGATTCATCAAATAATGCGCCGAGATATATTGTTCAGGCTCGTGTGGGAATGAATTATCAACTATATATCCGTAACTACAGCCGTAACACTAACTACGAGATTGTTGCCACGGTTGATGGCCTGGATGTTCTGAACGGAAAACAAGGTTCGTTGAACAACAATGGCTATATTGTGAATGCTGGAGATTCGTTAGCGATTAAAGGATTCCGCAAAGATAAACATACCGAAGCGGCTTTTCAGTTCGCCAACGTTGCTGATTCCTACGCTGCCAATTCGGCGCAAGGCGATGTGCGTAATACAGGGGTGATTGGCTTTGCCGCTTTTGAATTGCAAAGCCCGGTTCAAAATGCGCAACCGCCATGTTCTGCGCAGGCATTTCCTGCAGACAACAACGGTTACGCGCCGCCGCCGTGTCGTAAGTAGCAACCTCGCTTGATGCCTCGCCCATTTAAGGCGATAATTGCTCTAAATATGTGTTTCGCGAATCCAACCCTTCCTCGTCGGGCCTAACGACGCGGAAGGGTTTTTTGTATCGACTTTGTAATAGGAGTCCATCCATGAGCACCTTAGGTCATCAATACGATAACTCACTGGTTTCCAACGCCTTTGGTTTTTTACGCCTGCCGATGAACTTCCAGCCGTATGACAGCGATGCCGACTGGGTGATTACTGGCGTGCCGTTCGATATGGCCACTTCTGGTCGTGCCGGTGGACGTCACGGTCCGGCAGCGATTCGCCAGGTTTCGACGAATCTGGCCTGGGAACACAATCGCTTCCCGTGGAATTTCGACATGCGTGAGCGCCTGAACGTGGTGGACTGCGGCGATCTGGTGTATGCCTTCGGCGATGCCCGTGAGATGAGCGAGAAATTGCAGGCACACGCAGAAAAACTGCTGGCTGCTGGCAAGCGTATGCTCTCCTTCGGTGGTGACCACTTTGTTACGCTGCCGCTGCTGCGTGCTCATGCGAAGCATTTCGGCAAAATGGCGCTGGTACACTTTGACGCCCACACCGATACCTATGCGAACGGTTGTGAATTTGACCACGGCACCATGTTCTATACTGCGCCGAAAGAAGGTCTGATCGACCCGAATCATTCCGTGCAGATTGGTATTCGTACTGAGTTCGATAAAGATAATGGCTTTACCGTGCTGGATGCTTGCCAGGTGAACGATCGCAGTGTGGATGACGTTATCGCCCAGGTGAAACAGATTGTTGGTGATATGCCGGTTTACCTGACCTTTGATATCGATTGTCTGGACCCTGCATTTGCGCCGGGAACCGGTACGCCAGTGATTGGCGGCCTGACCTCCGATCGCGCCATTAAACTGGTTCGTGGTCTGAAAGATCTCAACATTGTTGGGATGGACGTAGTGGAAGTGGCTCCGGCATACGATCAGTCTGAAATCACCGCTCTGGCAGCAGCGACGCTGGCGCTGGAGATGCTGTATATTCAGGCGGCGAAAAAGGGCGAGTAAGCGCCGAATAAGCTGCGCACGGGTAACGTACTATTTGCTATTAATGTCGGATGCAGCGTGAACGCCTTATCCGACCTACGTTCGGCACCCGTAGGCCGGATAAGATGCGCCAGCATCGCATCCGGCAATGCGCACGAGATAGTAAATGTGCCATTCATGTCAGATGCGGCGTGAACGCCTTATCTGACCTACGTTCGGCACCCGTAGGCCGGATAAGATGCGCCAGCATCGCATCCGGCAATGCGCACGAGGTAGTAAATGTGCCATTCATGTCAGATGCGGCGTGAATGCCTTATCTGACCTACGTTCGGCACCACCAGACTTTACTTAACTCCATCCGCGCTCATGCGATCGCGAATATGCTGGGCGCGTTCGGCGGAGGCCGGATGGTCGTCAAACATTGAGCTTTGGCGGCCAGCTTCCAGTTTCGCCAGTTTTTCAAAGCTGGTGGCAAGGCCCGCCGGGCTGATGCCGCGTTGGCGCAGAAGGTCATAGGAGTAATCATCTGCTTCCGATTCCTGGCGCTGAGAGAATTGCGAGTTGACCAGTTTCTCGCCCAGGTCGCCGAGTTGTGATTGCGATAAGCTGCCGACAACTCCGCCCGCAGAGGCCGCCGCGACGCGTACTGCATTGGTACCTAACGCTACCTGCATCCCTTTCTTCACATGACCTAATGCGACGTGTCCCATCTCGTGGCCTATCACTGCTTCAACTTCGTTATCGGTCATCATATCCATCAAGCCACTGTAGACACGGATGCAGCCATTCGCCATTGCAAAAGCGTTCACATCCTTCGCCATATACACTTTGTAATTCACCGGCTGACCGTTGATGTTATCGCCCAATGCACGGGAAATTGCTGTCAGGCGTTTAGCATATTCGCTACTGGCTGGTGCAATCGTCGCCTTGCTGTCCATCTCCTGGCATGCCTGATCGCTCAGGCTTTTCACCTGCGCATCACTCAGCGTGTAAGCCTGAAAAGCTTCCGCTCCAGATGAGAGCAGTCCATTGGTGTCCATATTCTGGCAACCGGTCAGTGCCGTTGCCACGCTCATTGCTACCAATAAGGCGCGAATTTTCATGTTTTCTCTTCCGCACAAGGTCAGGATTATTCTAAAAATACGCCGTTTGCAGGTGAATCGACGTTCTGGCTAAGTATAAGGAAAAGCGTGATGGACGGGCGAGCAGATTGCGCAACATGCGAGCATGATCCAGAGATTTCTGAGACGGCAAAAGGATGTTCCATGTACATGACGCGCAGCTTGCGGTAAATTGTTGGCAAATTTTCCGGCGTAGCCCAAAACGCGCTGTCGTCAAGTCGTTAAGGGCGTGCCCTTCATCATCCGATCTGGAGTCAAAATGTCCTCACGTAAAGAGCTTGCCAATGCTATTCGTGCGCTGAGCATGGACGCAGTACAAAAAGCCAAATCCGGTCACCCGGGCGCCCCGATGGGTATGGCTGACATTGCCGAAGTCCTGTGGCGTGATTTCCTGAAACACAACCCGCAGAATCCGTCCTGGGCTGACCGTGACCGCTTCGTGCTGTCCAACGGCCACGGCTCCATGCTGATCTACAGCCTGCTGCACCTCACTGGTTATGATCTGCCGATGGAAGAACTGAAAAACTTCCGTCAACTGCATTCCAAAACGCCGGGCCACCCGGAAGTGGGTTACACCGCTGGTGTGGAAACCACCACCGGTCCGCTGGGGCAGGGGATTGCCAACGCAGTCGGTATGGCAATTGCAGAAAAAACGCTGGCGGCGCAGTTTAACCGTCCTGGTTACGACATCGTTGACCACTACACCTACGCCTTCATGGGCGATGGCTGCATGATGGAAGGCATCTCCCACGAAGTTTGCTCTCTGGCGGGCACCCTGAAGCTGGGTAAACTGATTGCGTTCTACGATGACAACGGTATTTCTATCGATGGTCACGTTGAAGGCTGGTTCACCGACGATACCGCAATGCGTTTCGAAGCCTACGGTTGGCACGTTATTCGCGACATCGACGGTCATGACGCGGCATCCATCAAACGCGCAGTAGAAGAAGCGCGCGCAGTGACTGACAAACCGTCCCTGCTGATGTGCAAAACCATCATCGGTTTCGGTTCCCCGAACAAAGCCGGTACGCACGACTCCCACGGTGCGCCGCTGGGCGACGCTGAAATTGCCCTGACCCGCGAACAGCTGGGCTGGAAATATGCGCCGTTCGAAATCCCGTCTGAAATCTATGCTCAGTGGGATGCGAAAGAAGCAGGTCAGGCGAAAGAGTCCGCATGGAACGAGAAATTCGCTGCTTACGCGAAAGCTTATCCGCAGGAAGCTGCTGAATTTACCCGCCGTATGAAAGGCGAAATGCCGTCTGACTTCGACGCGAAAGCAAAAGAGTTCATCGCTAAACTGCAGGCGAACCCGGCGAAAATCGCCAGCCGTAAAGCGTCTCAGAATGCGATTGAAGCGTTCGGTCCGCTGTTGCCGGAATTCCTCGGCGGCTCCGCTGACCTGGCGCCATCTAACCTGACTCTGTGGTCTGGCTCTAAAGCAATCAACGAAGATGCCGCGGGTAACTACATCCACTACGGTGTTCGTGAGTTCGGTATGACCGCGATTGCTAACGGTATCTCCCTGCACGGTGGTTTCCTGCCGTACACCTCCACCTTCCTGATGTTTGTGGAATACGCACGTAACGCCGTACGTATGGCAGCGCTGATGAAACAGCGTCAGGTGATGGTTTACACCCACGATTCCATCGGTCTGGGCGAAGATGGCCCGACTCACCAGCCGGTAGAGCAGGTCGCTTCTCTGCGCGTGACCCCGAACATGTCTACATGGCGTCCGTGTGACCAGGTTGAATCCGCGGTAGCGTGGAAATACGGTGTTGAGCGTCAGGACGGCCCGACCGCACTGATCCTCTCCCGTCAGAACCTGACGCAGCAGGAACGTACTGAAGAGCAGCTGGCAAACATCGCGCGTGGTGGTTATGTGCTGAAAGACTGTGCTGGTCAGCCGGAACTGATCTTCATCGCCACTGGTTCTGAAGTTGAACTGGCTGTCGCTGCATATGAAAAACTGACTGCCGAAGGCGTGAAAGCGCGCGTGGTTTCTATGCCGTCTACCGACGCGTTCGACAAGCAGGATGCGGCTTACCGTGAATCTGTACTGCCGAAAGCGGTTACTGCTCGCGTTGCGGTGGAAGCGGGCATTGCTGACTACTGGTACAAGTATGTTGGCCTGAATGGCGCTATCGTCGGCATGAATACCTTCGGCGAATCTGCTCCGGCAGAACAACTGTTCGAAGAGTTCGGCTTCACCGTTGACAATGTTGTTGCGAAAGCCAAAGCGCTGCTGTAATCAGTAAGACGTTTTGTGAGAAGGGCCGCGAAAGCGGCCCTTCAGATTATTAGCAAAGCGCGCGTTGTTTATGTCGGATGCGGCGTGTACGCCTTATCCGACCTACAAGATCGTGCAAATTCTATATATTGCAGAAAGTATGTAGGCCTGATAAGTGTAGCGCATCAGGCAGTTTTGCCTTTGCCATCAGTCTCATGGGCCGCAAACGCGGCCCTTTATTATTTGGTGGAGATAAATGGAACTGTACTGCCGGGGATCATGGTATCGGGTAATTTACCGTTCCAGCGTTCAGCAGTGGTAAGAGCTACAAGGCCTGGATTATCTCGCAGTGCTTCTCCGCGCAGGCGAATAGCTTCTGCTTCTGCGGCACTTTTTAAACGGATAGTTTCGGCTTCTGCCGCGCCTCTTACGCGAATCGTTTCTGCTTCCGCTTTGGCTGCCGCCAGCTTACTGTCTGCTTCTGCCTGGGCTTGAGTTACCGCAATTTGCGCCTGGATTTTCTCTGTTTCCAGATTTTGTTTACGTGTGGCAATAGCGACTTCCGCTTTCATCCGGTCCTCAATCGACTTTTCATAAGCATCAGAAAAATCAATATTCTCAATTTGCACCCCGTCAATAACCACCGGGCCAACCACGGCTTTACGCATCGCGTTTTGTAGATCCTGAACTAATTTTGTACGATCCTGTACGGCGCTGATGGCAGTATACTGCCCGAAAACGTTCTCCAGTTGGGTCGGCAACTGTCGAACAATAAGGCGATCTTTTAAGGCGTCAATGGTGTTATAGGTAGTATAAACCGCCCCCGCTTCTGAAGGCTTAATATGGAAGCTGACTGATACAGTCATTTGCGCTGGCTGCTGGTCACGGCTGTAGGCTTGCAACCCTTGCAACCCTTGATAGACCACAGCCTGATTACGCGTGGAAATTTTCTCCACACTTTCCATAAAAGGAATCTTAAAACCCAACCCCGGATCGGCCACTTTTACTATTTTTCCGTAGCGAAGCAAAATACCGCGCTCGCCTTCATTTACGGTGTAATACGAGAGAAAGGGCAGTATCACAATGGCCAGAACGCCAATAGAGATGGCAAGAGGTTTTTGCGGGCGGAATGAGGTTATCGCAGCTGGGGCTTTCATGTGTATCTTCCTTGAGTAAAGATACGGAATATGTCATATGGGCAGAAAAGAGAACAGAGAACGCTTGTTAATTAGGATTCTATAAAGGCGATGGCGGAAATGATTAGAACTAAATTGTCCATTTTCGTACTTTCAATATGCAAAAAGTGATGCAAATCACAATTATATGTTTAATAAGAAATCATCATTTGTGTTCATTATCACATTTTAATAGTTGACTTATTTTCATCTTGTCATAACTCATTGTTAATTATAGTTTGATATTATTGCCGACTTTTAAATGCTGTCTCTTGAGCTGAATTGATTTCAATTTTATTCGCTGTATTCTGTTTTTACCGCTCGGCGGTATTCTAAAAATAAGGATATTTTATGCGGCTTATTGATTATTTTCCAGAATCATCAATCTCAGTTATACATGCAGCAAAAGAGTGGCAGGATGCTATTGATTTTTCGATGGCATCACTGCTAGCAGAAAATTATATCAGCGAGGATTATATTCAGGCTATTAAAGATTCAACTATCAGCAATGGTCCTTATTATATTCTTGCGTCAGGAGTAGCGATGCCTCATGCACGGCCAGAATGTGGGGCGCTTAAAACCGGGATGTCTCTGACATTACTCGAACGGCCAGTGTATTTTCCGGGAAGTAATGAACCGATTAAATTACTTATCGGGCTTTCTGCTGTCGATGCCGATTCGCACATTGGCGCTATTCAGGCGTTAGGCGAATTACTGAGTGAAGATGAAATACTCGAACAATTATTAACAGCAACATCAGAAAGACAATTAGCGGACATTATCAGCCGCGGATAATTACTCTCTCCTCTACAGGATAATATCATGGAAAACAAGTCTGCTCGTGCAAAGGTCCAGGCTTTTGGGGGCTTTTTGACTGCAATGGTCATCCCCAATATCGGTGCCTTTATTGCCTGGGGATTTATAACGGCGTTATTTATTCCCACCGGTTGGCTGCCAAACGAACATTTCGCCAAAATTGTCGGTCCAATGATTACCTATTTATTGCCCGTGATGATTGGTTCTACCGGCGGTCATTTGGTCGGTGGTAAGCGCGGCGCAGTAATGGGGGGAATCGGTACTATCGGTGTGATCGTCGGCGCTGATATACCTATGTTCCTTGGATCAATGATTATGGGGCCGCTGGGCGGCCTGGTGATTAAATTCATCGATAAGGTTCTGGAAAAGCGAATCCCCGCCGGTTTTGAGATGGTTATCAATAACTTCTCATTAGGGATTGCCGGGATGATCCTCTGCTTGTTGGGCTTTGAAGTTATCGGTCCGGCAGTGTTAATTGCCAATACTTTCGTCAAAGAGTGTATTGAGGCGTTGGTACATGCGGGCTATTTGCCTTTGCTGTCAGTCATCAATGAACCAGCAAAAGTGCTTTTCCTCAATAACGCTATCGATCAGGGCGTCTATTATCCGTTGGGGATGCAACAGGCTTCGGTTAACGGTAAATCCATCTTCTTTATGGTGGCGTCGAATCCGGGGCCAGGGTTGGGGTTGCTGCTGGCGTTTAGTCTGTTTGGTAAGGGAATGAGTAAGCGCTCTGCGCCTGGCGCGATGATTATTCACTTCCTCGGCGGGATCCACGAACTGTATTTCCCGTACGTGCTGATGAAGCCGCTGACTATTATCGCCATGATTGCGGGCGGCATGTCTGGCACCTGGATGTTTAACTTACTGGATGGTGGTCTGGTGGCAGGTCCGAGTCCGGGATCTATATTTGCTTATCTGGCACTGACGCCGAAAGGCTCGTTCCTGGCGACAATTGCCGGTGTTACAGTCGGCACCCTGGTGTCTTTCGTCATTACTTCCCTGATACTGAAGATGGAAAAAACGGCAGAAACCGAGAGTGAGGATGAGTTTGCCGAATCAGCCAATGCCGTTAAGGCAATGAAGCAGAAAGGCGCGTTCTCATTAAGCCGTGTTAAGCGTATTGCTTTTGTTTGCGATGCGGGGATGGGCTCCAGCGCGATGGGCGCAACCACCTTCCGTAAGCGTCTGGAAAAAGCGGGACTGGCAATTGAAGTAAAACATTACGCCATCGAAAACGTGCCTGCGGATGCGGATATTGTCGTCACGCACGCCAGTCTTGAAGGGCGAGTGAAACGCGTGACGGAGAAGCCACTGATATTGATTAATAACTATATTGGCGATCCAAAACTCGACACTTTATTTAATCAATTAACCGCCGAGCATAAAAACTGATTGCAGAGGTAAAAATGAAAACCAACGTTGCTGCTATTTATGGCAAGCGGGATGTCCGTCTGCGCGAATTTGAATTGCCCGAAATTACCGATAATGAATTACTGGTTAGCGTTATTTCCGACAGTGTTTGTTTATCAACATGGAAAGCGGCGTTACTCGGTAGTGAACATAAACGCGTCCCCGACGATTTAGAAAATCATCCGGTCATTACCGGGCATGAATGTGCCGGGATTATTGTCGAAGTGGGTAAGAATCTTACCGGGAAATATAAAAAGGGGCAGCGTTTTGTACTGCAACCGGCAATGGGATTACCCAGTGGATATTCAGCCGGATACAGCTACGAATATTTTGGCGGTAATGCCACTTATATGATTATTCCTGAGGTCGCTATTAACCTGGGCTGCGTATTACCGTATCACGGCTCTTATTTTGCTGCGGCATCGCTGGCGGAACCGATGTGCTGCATTATTGGCGCTTATCATGCCAATTATCACACCACGCAATATGTTTACGAACATCGCATGGGCGTCAAACCTGGCGGCAATATTGCGCTGCTGGCGTGTGCTGGCCCGATGGGGATTGGTGCTATCGATTACGCCATTAACGGTGATATACAACCGTCGCGGATAGTGGTGGTCGATATCGACGAAAAACGGCTGGAGCAGGTGCAGAAGCTGCTGCCGGCGGAAATGGCGGCCAGTAAAGGCATTGAGCTGGTATATGTGAATACCAAAGAGATGAGCGATCCGGTCCAGATACTGCGGGCACTGACAGGAGATGCCGGGTTCGATGACATTTTTGTTTATGCGGCGGTGCCTGCTGTCGTTGAGATGGCTGACGAATTACTGGCGGAAGATGGTTGCCTGAACTTCTTTGCCGGGCCGACGGATAAAAACTTCAAAGTACCGTTTAATTTCTACAACGTGCATTACAACAGCACGCATGTTGTCGGTACATCTGGCGGTTCAACGGACGATATGAAAGAGGCGATAGCGCTAAGTGCCACGGGGCAGTTGCAGCCGTCCTTTATGGTGACCCATGTCGGTGGGCTGGATGCGGTGCCAGATACCGTGCTCAATTTGCCGGATATCCCCGGTGGCAAAAAACTCATTTATAACGGTGTCACCATGCCGCTGACCGCCATTGCTGATTTTGCCGAAAAAGGCAAAACCGATCCGCTGTTTAAAGCGCTGGCGCGGTTGGTTGAGGAAACGCACGGTATCTGGAATGAACAGGCCGAGAAATATTTGCTGGCGCAATTTGGCGTTGATATCGGGGAGGCTGCGCAATGATGTCCCTGGCGTGGCCATTATTTCGCGTTACGGAACAGGCAGCGTTGGCTGCCTGGCCGCAAACCGGATGTGGCGATAAAAACAAAATTGATGGTCTGGCGGTCACCGCGATGCGTCAGGCGTTGAACGACGTCGCTTTTCGTGGGCGAGTGGTTATCGGTGAGGGGGAGATTGACCACGCGCCGATGCTGTGGATTGGCGAAGAGGTGGGCAAAGGCGATGGGCCAGAAGTCGATATCGCGGTTGACCCGATTGAAGGCACGCGGATGGTGGCGATGGGGCAGAGCAATGCGCTGGCGGTAATGGCTTTCGCACCACGAGGTAGCTTGTTACACGCGCCCGATATGTATATGAAAAAACTGGTTGTTAATCGACTGGCGGCGGGCGCGATTGATTTGTCTTTGCCTCTGGCGGATAACTTGCGCAACGTGGCGAAAGCGTTAGGAAAACCGCTGGACCGGCTACGCATGGTTACGCTGGATAAACCCCGTCTTCGTGCCGTGATTGATGAAGCAACGCAACTGGGCGTGAAGGTTTTCGCCCTGCCGGATGGCGATGTCGCCGCCAGCGTGCTGACCTGCTGGCAGGATAATCCTTACGACGTGATGTATACCATCGGCGGCGCACCAGAAGGGGTTATTTCTGCCTGTGCCGTCAAAGCGCTGGGCGGAGATATGCAGGCCGAGCTGATTGACTTTTGTCAGGCCAAAGGGGATTACACCGAAAATCGGCAGATTGCAGAACAGGAACGTCAGCGCTGTAAGGCAATGGGTGTTGAAGTGAACCGTGTGTACTCGCTCGACGAACTGGTGAGGGGGAACGATATCCTCTTTAGTGCCACGGGCGTGACGGGCGGCGAGCTGGTGAACGGTATCCAACAGACGGCGAATGGGGTGCGGACGCAGACATTACTGATCGGCGGCACAGACCAAACGTGTAATATAATAGATTCCCTGCATTGATGGTGATCTATCGGAAGACGAATGGCGACGCTGACAGAAGATGATGTGCTTGAGCAACTGGATGCACAGGACAATTTATTTTCATTTATGAAAACTGCGCATTCTATTTTGCTCCAGGGGATACGCCAGTTTCTGCCGTCGCTGTTTGTCGATAACGATGAAGAGATCGTGGAATATGCAGTGAAGCCGCTACTCGCCCAAAGTGGCCCACTTGACGATATTGATGTTGCGCTGCGTTTGATTTATGCGCTGGGGAAAATGGATAAATGGCTGTACGCCGATATCACGCATTTTTCCCAGTTCTGGCATTACCTGAACGAACAGGATGAAACGCCCGGATTTGCCGATGACATGACCTGGGATTTTATCAGCAACGTCAATAGCATAACCCGCAATGCGACGCTCTATGACGCGTTGAAAGCGATGAAGTTCGCCGATTTCGCCGTCTGGTCAGAGGCGCGTTTTAGCGGGATGGTCAAAACGGCGCTGACGCTGGCAGTAACGACCACCTTAAAGGAATTAACGCCGTGAAAATCGAACTGACGGTGAATGGACTAAAGGTACAGGCGCAGTACTCTGATGATGAAATTGAGAATGTTCATAAACCGCTACTGCGTATGCTGGCGGCCTTACAGGCGGTAAATCCGCAGCGGCGTACGGTGGTTTTTCTTTGCGCTCCGCCGGGGACGGGTAAATCTACCCTAACCACCTTCTGGGAATATCTCGCGCAACAAGACCCTGAATTACCCACTATCCAGACGCTACCGATGGATGGGTTTCACCATTACAACGGCTGGCTGGATGCGCACCAATTACGCCCCTTCAAAGGCGCACCAGAGACATTCGATGTGGCGAAACTGGCGGAAAATCTGCGCCGGGCAGTGGAAGGGGATTGTACGTGGCCGCAGTATGATCGACAAAAGCACGATCCGGTAGAAGATGCATTGCACGTTACCGCATCTCTCGTCATCGTCGAAGGAAACTGGTTGTTGCTGGACGATGAAAAGTGGTGCCAGCTTGCGCAATTTTGTGATTTCTCGATCTTTATCAAAGCTCCCGCATCTGCGTTGCGGGAGCGTCTGGTGGGGCGCAAGCTGGCGGGAGGGTTATCGCTGGCAGATGCAGAAGCCTTTTATGATCGTACCGACGGGCCGAATGTTCGCCGGGTGCTGGAAGAGAGTATGCCTGCAAATTTGACCTTAATGATGACCGCTACGGGTGAATATTGTCTGGTGGATTAACGTTCCTGATTACACCATCTTCCAGTCGCACCACACGAGAGAAATGACGCCGGGTAAATGCGGCGTCATGACTGATTGCTACGACGCTCGTGCCTTGCTGGCGGCACTTCTCCAGCCAGCTTTCAAACACGCTCAACCAATTTTCGTCAAAATCCCGACTCGGCTCGTCCAGTAGCAATAGTGGTGGAGAGAGTGCTTCCAGGCAGGCGACGGCGACCATCCGTCGCTGCGCACTATGCAGATCTAACGGATGCGCGCTGGCAGTGTCTGCTAACTGACAGCATTGCAGGGCAGCATTGGTACGTTGAGTGATTTCATCCGCCGGGCATTTTTGCAGTTTCAAACCAAATGCGATCTCGTCAGCAACGGTGCTGTGAAAAAGCTGGTTTTCCGCTTCCTGAAACAGTACGCCAATCTTTGCCGCGCGCTGGCGGTTTTTCAGGTTTTTCATCGCTTGTTGTTGCAGCATAACCGTACCGGCTGTGGGCGTAAGAAGACCTGCCATTACTCGTAACAGCGTCGATTTTCCCGCGCCATTATCGCCGGTCAGCGCCAGCCATTCACCTTGTTTGAGTTGCAGAGAAATGTCGCAAAGGCAATCCGTTGCCGCTCCAGGCCAGCGATAAGATATCTGATTTAACGTTAACATAGTGGCTGGAGCGCTCCGTTTTGCAATTGCCACGCTTGCTGGCAGTGATTCAGGAAAGGTGTGTGATGACGTTCAAAAAGAATAATCAGCGAACCACGTTCAAGCGCCCAGTGTTGTAAGCGCTGCAACAGCATTTCGCGGGCCTGCGGCGTCAGGTGGCTAAAGGCTTCATCAAGAATTAATAGTTTTGGCTGCATCGCGATGGCTCAGGCGATGACTACGCGCTGTGTCTCTCCACCGGAGAGTGTTGCCGGGTGACGATGGCGCAACGGCTGGCACTCGGTCAGGGCCAGGGCGGCGTCAATCTGCACCATAATCTCTTTTTCAGCAAGACACAGATTTTCTGGCCCAAAGGCAACTTCTTCTTCCACGCTAAAGGTACAGCCGGAGAGCTGCAAATAGGGCGATTGCTGGACGAGCTGGATGGTGGCGGATTGTTCATTAAGCGGGAGACGCCTAATGGGCGTACCGAGAAGCGTCCCCGTGCCGGTTATCTCTCCTGGTAGAAAGTCCGGATACCAGCCCGCCATCAGCTGTGCCAGCGTACTTTTGCCACTGCCGTTGTCACCAAAGATGGCGACCATCCCCGGTTTGACATAGTGAAAGTCATAACAGAACGGAGGATGCGTTGAGTGTGTCGGGCAATAGCGAAACTGTTCTAACGTAACCATATCCACGCTCCGAATTCTGCCAGCATCAGCAAGATCATGGTGTAACGCGCCACTTTTTCCAGGTTACTGTCAGGCGGTGCCCATAACGTAGTGCGTCGGTTGTGGATCCGAAATGCCCGCATATCCAGCGCCGCACCACGGACTGCCAGATCGTTAAGCGCATTGTGTGTTAGCGGAATAATTAACGCGGGCATCGCACGTAAACGCTGATACCAGCCCTCATCCAGCGGCACGCCGCGGGCGCGCTGCGCTTCATGAATAATCGCCAATTGCCGTTTTAACTGCTCAACGACCAATAACGGCCCGGCAAACAGATAAGCGACGCCCGGCGGCAGGCGAGAAGCAAACAAAGCGCGGATAAAACGTTGCACGGGGACGTACTGCATCCACAACTGTGAGGTTGAAACAATCGCCAGAATCCGCAACCAGAGCGTAATAGTATGCGCCCACTGTTCTGGAGAGCGTGGCGTGCCGCTTAGCCATTCTGTCAGCCAGCCACTGTGCACCAGCCACAGTCCAGCCCCCAGCGAGAACATCAGCCAGACGACATATTTTGCCCGCCGCCGCGTGGCCTTTAGTGCAATAAGGCAGAAAAAGGTCGCCGCGCTATAGACTGGCAATATTGTCTGTGTGGGCAGGATAAGCGTGGTGCAGGCCGCCAGCGCCCACAGCGTTAAGGATGTAAACGGATGCATTTAGCGCACGGCAGCCATTGCCGGAAAATGGCGTGTGGTGCGAATCGGCAACTGTCGGAGCAAAAGCCAGACAATCACTGCTGTGAGAACTTTATCGACCAGGTTCGCGCCTATCACCGTAATCGCCACCGACTCCACCAGGTTTTGCCCCATCGAGTGCATCCAGGCAACGAACAAATCGGCTCCGCTTCCTGTCACGCCGCCGAACAGCGCAGTACGCAGCGGTACAGCGACGACCGTTACCGCAAGCGTAATAATCACGCCGCTAACAACGACTTTTGGCAGGGTGCGAAACCAACCCGCTCGCGCCAGCCAACCGGCGACCAGGCCGATGACCATCGCGACGGGCGCAAATGCGGCGGCGATCGGGTCGGTCAGCAATCCCCAGAGTAAATTGGTCAGTAAACCGGTCAGCATCCCGATCACCGGACCAAGCAGTACCGCGCTAATAAGTGTGCCGATGGAGTCGAGAAAAATAGGTAATTTGACCATGCTGGCCAGTTGCCCGCCGATCATATTGATGGCGATAGATATAACGATCAACACCAATGCCTGACTGGAAAAGTGGCGACGCGCCATAAGAAAACCTCACTGAAAGTAGTTATTTAACGGGGGAAATATGCAACTCGTCGTAACCAGAAAGCGCGCAAGACTGGCGGCTAAACGCCAGTTCCTCAAGGCAGCCGATCACCAGTTCAAGCGTGGTCCGCACGGTACAGCCGGGCATCATATGACCGCCAAGCATCGTGCCGTGTGGATCGGAAACGCAGAGATGAAGATGTTCACCACTCTGTTCCAGCGTGCCGTTCAATGCGATGACTTCGAACTTACCGCTTAGCAGGGCAGTGTTTTCTTGCCCGGCATAGCGTAAGGCGACGTCAGTCAGACTGCCGGTACAACCTGCAATCCACGCGGCGTGGAGTTGTTGTTGCGCGAAGGCGCGTAATTGGGAGAGAACTTCCTGCCCGGGGAGCAGGCGCAGCGCGTAAAAACGTGCGGAGGAAGAATATGGGTAGGGCAATGTCATCATTGGAGTACTCCGAAACTCGGACGTATTGCGGATAATATCGACGCTGCATCAGTCATATTCTGATATAAGTCAGGGTTTGTGACGGCACAACGAAAAGATTTTGCTACGCTTATTCGTGATTCTGCAAAGTGAAATAAATTCCACAGGGGCGGGGCTGAAAACGTGACGTAAGTCAGATAATTGTCTTCTTTGACTGGACAATCATTCCTTTTATTCCACGTTTCGCTTATTCTAGCTGAAGCGTTTCAGTCGATTAAATGTTCGACAATTAACCAATCAGTCGCAGTTTGCGACAGGTAAGGTTTCCCCGGACGATTTGCTGGATTACTCTGTCTGGCAAATTTGCTCAGGGAAAGCCTTGCAGGAGATCTATGACCGTACGCGTAGCGATAAATGGCTTCGGTCGCATCGGGCGTAATGTGGTTCGTGCTTTGTATGAATCAGGACGTCGGGCGGAAATTACCGTGGTGGCAATCAACGAACTGGCGGATGCTGCGGGCATGGCGCATTTGTTGAAATACGACACCAGCCATGGCCGTTTTGCCTGGGAAGTTCGCCAGGAACGCGATCAGCTTTTTGTTGGTGGTGACGCCATCCGCGTATTGCATGAACGTTCACTGCAATCGCTGCCCTGGCGTGAACTTGGCGTTGATGTGGTCCTTGACTGTACCGGCGTATATGGCACCCGCGAGCATGGCGAAGCACACATTGCCGCCGGGGCCAAAAAAGTGCTCTTTTCACATCCTGGCAGTAATGATCTCGACGCAACTGTTGTTTATGGCGTCAATCAGGATCAACTTCGGGCGGAACACCGCATCGTTTCTAATGCCTCCTGTACCACGAATTGCATAATTCCCGTCATCAAATTGTTAGATGATGCGTACGGTATTGAATCTGGCACTGTGACCACAATTCACTCCGCCATGCACGATCAACAGGTTATTGATGCGTACCATCCTGACCTGCACCGCACCCGGGCTGCCAGCCAGTCGATTATTCCGGTCGATACAAAACTGGCCGCCGGTATCACACGATTTTTTCCGCAGTTTAACGATCGCTTTGAGGCGATTGCGGTACGTGTGCCGACCATCAATGTGACGGCAATCGATTTAAGCGTAACGGTGAAGAAACCGGTAAAAGCCAATGAAGTCAATCGATTGCTGCAAAAAGCAGCACAAGGTGCATTTCATGGTATAGTTGACTATACGGAATTGCCGTTGGTCTCTGTAGATTTTAACCACGATCCGCACAGTGCCATTGTCGATGGCACCCAAACCCGGGTCAGTGGCGCACATCTGATCAAAACGTTGGTCTGGTGCGATAACGAATGGGGCTTTGCTAACCGAATGCTTGACACGACGTTAGCGATGACCGCTGTTGCCTTCAGGTAAGACGCGTGCGCGTCTGCAAAACTTTTAGAATCAACGAGAGGATTCACCATGTCTGTAATTAAGATGACCGATCTGGATCTTGCTGGGAAACGTGTATTTATCCGTGCGGATCTGAACGTACCAGTAAAAGACGGGAAAGTAACCAGCGATGCGCGTATCCGTGCTTCTCTGCCGACCATCGAACTGGCCCTGAAACAAGGCGCAAAAGTGATGGTAACTTCCCACCTGGGTCGTCCTACCGAAGGCGAGTACAACGAAGAATTCTCTCTGCTGCCGGTTGTTAACTACCTGAAAGATAAACTGTCTAATCCGGTTCGTCTGGTCAAAGATTACCTCGACGGCGTTGACGTTGCTGAAGGTGAACTGGTTGTTCTGGAAAACGTTCGCTTCAACAAAGGCGAGAAGAAAGACGACGAAACCCTGTCCAAAAAATACGCTGCACTGTGTGACGTGTTTGTAATGGATGCATTCGGTACAGCTCACCGCGCTCAGGCTTCTACGCACGGTATCGGTAAATTTGCTGACGTTGCATGTGCAGGCCCGCTGCTGGCGGCTGAACTGGACGCGCTGGGTAAAGCACTGAAAGAACCAGCTCGCCCGATGGTGGCTATCGTTGGTGGTTCTAAAGTTTCTACCAAACTGACCGTTCTGGACTCCCTGTCTAAAATCGCTGACCAACTGATCGTTGGTGGTGGTATTGCTAACACCTTTATCGCGGCACAAGGCCACGATGTGGGTAAATCCCTGTACGAAGCTGACCTGGTTGACGAAGCTAAACGTCTGCTGACCACCTGCAACATCCCGGTTCCTTCTGATGTTCGCGTAGCAACTGAATTCTCTGAAACCGCTCCGGCTACTCTGAAATCGGTTAACGACGTGAAAGCTGACGAGCAGATCCTGGATATCGGCGACGCTTCTGCACAGGAACTGGCTGAAATCCTGAAGAATGCGAAAACCATTCTGTGGAACGGCCCGGTTGGTGTGTTCGAATTCCCGAACTTCCGTAAAGGGACTGAAATTGTGGCTAACGCTATCGCAGACAGCGAAGCGTTCTCCATCGCTGGCGGCGGTGACACTCTGGCAGCAATCGATCTGTTCGGCATTGCTGACAAAATTTCCTACATCTCCACTGGCGGCGGCGCATTCCTCGAATTCGTGGAAGGTAAAGTACTGCCTGCAGTAGCGATGCTCGAAGAGCGCGCTAAGAAGTAAAAAATCACAGGGCAGGGAAACCTGCCCTTGTTGCCGCGCGCTCATGTAGCACGCAATTTTTCATACTCTAAATAATTCAAGACGCAGCACATACAACTTGAAGTATGAGGAGTATAAGGCCCGACGATACAGGACAAGAGACATGTCTAAGATTTTTGATTTCGTAAAACCTGGCGTAATCACTGGTGATGACGTACAGAAAGTTTTCCAGGTAGCAAAAGAAAACAACTTCGCACTGCCAGCAGTAAACTGCGTCGGTACTGACTCCATCAACGCCGTACTGGAAACCGCTGCTAAAGTTAGAGCGCCGGTTATCGTTCAGTTCTCCAACGGTGGTGCTTCCTTTATCGCTGGTAAAGGCGTGAAATCTGACGTTCCGCAGGGCGCTGCTATCCTGGGGGCGATCTCTGGTGCGCATCACGTTCACCAGATGGCTGAACACTATGGTGTTCCGGTTATCCTGCATACTGACCACTGTGCGAAGAAACTGCTGCCGTGGATCGACGGTCTGCTGGACGCGGGTGAAAAACATTTCGCTGCTACCGGTAAACCGCTGTTCTCTTCTCACATGATCGACCTGTCTGAAGAGTCTCTGCACGAAAACATCGAAATCTGCTCTAAATACCTGGCGCGCATGTCCAAAATCGGCATGACTCTGGAAATCGAACTGGGTTGCACCGGTGGTGAAGAAGACGGCGTGGACAACAGCCACATGGACGCTTCTGCACTGTACACCCAGCCGGAAGACGTTGATTACGCATACACCGAGCTGAGCAAAATCAGCCCGCGTTTCACCATCGCAGCTTCCTTCGGTAACGTACACGGTGTTTACAAGCCGGGTAACGTAGTTCTGACTCCGACCATCCTGCGCGACTCTCAGGAGTATGTTTCTAAGAAACACAACCTGCCGCACAACAGCCTGAACTTCGTATTCCACGGCGGTTCCGGTTCTACTGCTCAGGAAATCAAGGACTCCGTAAGCTACGGCGTAGTTAAAATGAACATCGATACCGATACCCAATGGGCAACCTGGGAAGGCGTTCTGAACTACTACAAAGCGAACGAAGCTTACCTGCAGGGGCAGCTGGGCAACCCGAAAGGCGAAGACCAGCCGAACAAGAAATACTACGATCCGCGCGTATGGCTGCGTGCCGGCCAGACTTCAATGATTGCTCGTCTGGAAAAAGCATTCCAGGAACTGAACGCAATCGACGTTCTGTAAGATATTCCTTTCTGCTTATCTCAAGGCCCGCTCTGCGGGTCTTTTTTTCGCCAGAAGAAAAATTGCCTGATGCGCTGTGCTTATCAGGCCTACACGTATCCTGCAATATCTTGAATTTGCAGTTTTTTGTAGGCCGGATAAGGCGTTCACGCCGCATCCGGCATGACAAAGCGCACATTGTCATCTGTCTGAGAACCCGCTCAGCGGGGCTTTTTTTCGCCAAAAGCAAGGTGATGGATAGGGGAAATCTGTGATCTATTTGGCAAAATTATTATTTTTTGTTTACCCTTGTCTGACTGTCCGCCATATGGCGGCGGAGTTTTTCTCCATTTTGAGTCAGTTGAAAAGGAATATTGAATGGAAGATTTGAATGTTGTCGATAGCATAAACGACGCAGGGAACTGGTTGGTGAATAACCAGACACTGCTGTTAAGCTATGCTGTAAACATCGTGGCGTCACTCGCGATTATCATCATTGGTTTGATTGTGGCGAGGGTTTTCTCCAACGCGGTGAATCGCCTGATGATCTCCCGTAAAATCGATGTCACTGTTGCTGATTTTCTTTCTGCATTAGTTCGTTATGCGATTATTGCCTTTACGCTAATCGCAGCACTGGGTCGCGTGGGCGTACAAACGGCATCGATTATTGCTGTTCTGGGCGCCGCAGGTTTAGCCGTTGGTCTGGCCTTGCAGGGGTCTTTGTCCAACCTGGCCGCTGGCGTATTGCTGGTACTGTTCCGCCCGTTCCGTGCCGGCGAATATGTTGATCTCGGCGGGGTTGCGGGTACTGTGTTGAGTGTGCAGATTTTCTCCACCACCATGCGCACCGCGGACGGTAAAATTATCGTTATTCCGAACGGGAAAATTATTGCTGGTAATATTATTAACTTCTCTCGCGAGCCAGCGCGCCGTAACGAGTTTATTATTGGCGTGGCATATGATTCTGATATCGATCAGGTTAAGCAGATCCTGACCAATATTATTCAGTCCGACGATCGTATTTTGAAAGATCGTGAAATGACTGTTCGCTTGCATGAACTTGGCGCATCTTCGATTAATTTTATCGTTCGTGTCTGGAGCAAAAGCGGCGATCTACAAAATGTTTACTGGGACGTTCTGGAGCGTATTAAACGCGAGTTTGATGCCGCAGGTATCAGCTTCCCGTATCCGCAAATGGATGTGAACTTTAAGTGGGTAAAAGAACAATAATTAATGATGTAAAGAAGGCTTATCGATATCGATAAGCCTTCTTTTTTAACAACTGAAATCAAATTTCATATTTTTAAAGTCCAGCCATGCATTGCCTGCACCAAAGTTATATCCGCCGAAGTATTCCTCAAATTCAATATAATAAGGTGATATATCATCTGGAATGAACTGAACGGGTGCCATGGAACCGCCAAGGTGATTGGCGTGATGTGCGCTATGCCATTGTTGAATTTCACATTTACTCTCACCCTCTGAATCTTCATAAAAAGAGTAAATTGACTGATATTCCCCATTATCATCTTCCGTTGGACTGATACCCGCATTCGGATCGAAAGCACGTGGCTGGCAGGAAATAGCCAGATTGAATGCTAGCGAGTGTTCTGGAAGGGTACCAAATTTGCGATATACAAAATTACTTTCAGGTGTATCTTTTGACCTGATATTTGACTGGAAATAATTAAAAGCACTGCCTGAGGATAGCCATGCGGGGGGCGCTTGTTGATCGCGATAGCGATTTGGCAGGAGTTCTGGCGGCTGACAAAATGGACCTTCAAATTCGTATTGAGTCAACAAAATAATCGCATAAGAACAGCCTAATATATCTTCCATCCGAAATAGCAATGGATGGCGTTTTTTCTCTGCTAGCCAGAAGAGATAAAGATCAGGGTCTTCAGGCGGTGTGGAAGGTTCAAAATGCTCGAATGCATTCAATATTTCTTCTGTGCATGGTGTTCCTCCATCGTTTTGTTCGGGAGCAACAGCAAAGAAAGATAGGGCGACGATTTCTGGCCCATAGATCCGATAATCCGTCGGCAGCAACAGGGTAAAACCGTGATTCAGCGGAAAGCCATTATTTGGGTCCAGCGGCCATTGTTCAGGTGTTATTCCTGAAGGCAGTCCAAAACACCAACCTTGCTGGCGTGGTGTATTCTCGCGTATAGGATAGGGGAGAAGAGTAAGATCATATGCTTGCATAATATCAATCCTTTACAAAGCGAGCAGGTAAGCATGCCATAGTGTCAGTTGCGCTATGGGAAATAATGGTGTTTTTATCTTAAATTCAGTTCCCAGATAGGATTATTTTGTTTGTTATTAAAATAATTTATACACTATTAATATTATCAATTTCTACTAATGTTATTCCCGCACTATAGTCTCCGCGTCAGATAATTAAATCGGAATAATTAACGTGATATCTTATTATTTTCAAGGACTTGCTCTTGGTGCTGCAATGATCCTGCCGATTGGCCCACAAAATGCGTTTGTAATGAATCAGGGGATTCGTCGCCAATACCATATTATGACGGCCTTGCTTTGTGCACTCAGCGATTTGCTGCTTATTTGCGCCGGTGTTTTTGGCGGTAGTGCGTTACTCATGCAGTCGCCATGGTTGCTGGCGCTGGTGACCTGGGGTGGCGTTGCTTTTTTGCTGTGGTATGGTTTTGGTGCTTTTAAAAACGTAATGAGCAGCAATACTGAGCTAGTCAGTGCCGGGATGATGAAGCAGGGACGATGGAAAATTATCGCCACTATGTTGGCAGTCACCTGGCTGAATCCGCATGTTTATCTGGATACCTTTGTGGTATTGGGCAGCCTGGGTGGGCAGCTGGCCCCGGAGCCAAAACGCTGGTTTGCACTTGGTACGATTAGTGCTTCTTTTCTGTGGTTTTTTGGCCTGGCGTTGTTAGCTGCCTGGTTGGCGCCGCGTCTGCGAACTGCCAATGCACAGCGTATTATCAATATTATTGTGGGGGGTGTGATGTGGTTTATCGCCCTGCAACTGGCGAAAGATGGCATTGCTCATGTACAAGCCTTATTCAGTTAGGCGCTATCTGATGGAAAATTAAAACAGAACCGCTAAGCTTGCCTCCAGAGGTCCTGAAATTGTGGGCAAGTCAATTAACACGGAGAGACTAACGTGAAGTTCAAAGTTATCGCCCTGGCGGCATTGATGGGTTTTAGCGGGATGGCGGTGCAAGCTAACGAATTGCCGGATGGACCGCATATTGTTACCTCCGGTACGGCAAGTGTCGATGCGGTGCCAGATATCGCCACTCTTGCTATTGAAGTTAACGTGGCTGCGAAGGATGCTGCTACAGCTAAGAAACAGGCGGATGAACGCGTTGCGCAATATATCTCTTTCCTTGAACTCAATCAGATAGCCAAAAAGGATATTCGTTCTGCGAATTTACGGACCCAGCCAGATTACGATTACCAGGACGGTAAAAGTATTCTGAAAGGTTACCGGGCTGTGAGAACGGTAGAAGTGACGTTGCGTCAGTTAGACAAACTAAATTCTTTGTTGGATGGTGCGCTGAAGGCCGGGCTTAACGAGATTCGTTCTGTTTCGTTAGGCGTGGCACAGCCGGATTCTTATAAAGATAAAGCGCGCAAAGCGGCGATCGATGATGCGATTCATCAGGCGCAGGAGCTGGCTGCCGGTTTTAATCGCAAATTGGGGCCGGTTTACAGTGTGCGCTACCATGTTTCAAACTATCAACCAAGCCCAATGGTACGGATGATGAAAGCGGATGCCGCCCCGGTTTCTTCTCAGGAAACCTATGAGCAGGCTGCAATTCAGTTTGATGATCAGGTCGATGTCGTCTTCCAGTTAGAACCTGTTGATCAACAACCAGCAAAAACATCTGCCGCAAAATAATACATCCAGCCCGACTCATTCGTCGGGCTAATATCTTCACCTGATATTGTCTTCTTTTTCTGTAATTTTCTGTAAAACCATGACGCAATCACCTATCTTTGTCCGTGATTTTATTAAGGATAGGCTTACTGAAACGGTTAAGCGGATAGGGATGTTGGTGGAGAGCAGGTATGGATATTTTTATTTCGAAAAAGATGCGCAATTTTATTTTATTAGCGCAAACCAATAATATTGCCAGGGCAGCAGAAAAAATACATATGACTGCCTCGCCATTTGGCAAAAGTATTGCCGCTCTGGAAGAGCAAATTGGTTATACACTGTTTACCCGCAAAGATAATAATATTAGCCTCAATAAAGCAGGGCAGGAACTTTATCAAAAACTTTTTCCTGTTTATCAACGGCTTTCTGCTATTGATAATGAGATCCATAACTCAGGGCGTCGTTCACGTGAAATTGTGATTGGTATCGATAATACTTATCCGACAATTATTTTTGATCAGCTAATCAGCCTCGGCGATAAGTATGAAGGAGTTACAGCACAGCCGATTGAGTTCAGTGAAAATGGCGTTATCGACAACCTTTTCGATCGCCAGCTTGATTTTATTATCTCCCCACAGCACGTCTCAGCTCGCGTGCAGGACCTGGAAAATCTGGCGATCAGCGAATTGCCGCCGCTACGACTGGGCTTTCTTGTTTCTCGCCGTTATGAAGAGCGACAAGAACAGGAACTGCTACAGGAGTTGCCCTAGTTACAGATGCGCTTTCAGAACCGGGCGAACTTTGAAGCGATGATTGATGCGAACATGCGCCCTTGTGGGATTAATCCAACCATTATTTATCGTCCATACAGTTTTATGGCCAAAATCAGCGCCGTAGAGCGTGGACATTTCCTTACGGTGATCCCGCATTTTGCCTGGCGCCTGGTAAATCCGGCAAAGCTGAAATATTTTGATGCGCCGCATACGCCAATGTATATGCAGGAATATCTTTATTCGATTAGAAATCATCGATATACCGCCACGATGCTTCAATATATTGCTGAAGATCGTGACGGTACGAGCAATTAACCCAACATTGAGCCGGTTTCGATCAGATTGCGGTGTAGATCGAAAACATGGTTTAGATCGTGATGAATATGACCGCCTGGCGCATTTTCCAGATAGCGATGCAGATAATCCCGGTACATGGGGTGAGCGCAGTTATCAATAATAGAACGGGCGCGTTGAAGTGGAGACAGGCCGCGAAGATCGGCGATCCCTTGCTCCGTGATGATCACTTTCACACTGTGTTCGCTGTGATCGACATGACTGCACATTGGCACAACGGTTGAGATCTTACCCTCTTTAGCAATAGATGGCGCCATAAAGATCGACAGATAAGCGTTACGTTCGAAATCACCGCTTCCGCCGATACCATTCATCAAATCAACGCCGGCAACGTGCGTGGAGTTGGCGTGCCCGTAGATATCAAACTCCAGGCCGACGTTCAGGGCGATAACGCCAAGACGGCGGATAATTTCTGGATTATTGGAAATTTCCTGTGGTCGCAGCACAATGCGACTGGCGAAATAGTCCATATTGTCGTAAATCTTGCGCAGTGAATCGGCAGAAACCGTCAGACTTGAAGCACTGGCGCCGGTAACTTTTCCGGTTTCTAACAGATGCACGACAGATTCCTGTAGTACTTCCGAATACATCATAAATGAAGGAATATCCGGGTTTTCGCCCAACCTCGCCATTACTGCGTTATTGATGTTACCTACTCCGCTTTGCAGCGGTAGAAACTCTGGTGGAATGCGTCCGTTTGCCATCTCATTCAGCAAAAAGGTCACTACATTGTCGGCGATTTGCTGACAAATAGGGTTCTGCTTATCGAGTACGTTACCGGCATCGGGGAGGTTGGTTTCCACGACAGCGACAATTTTTTTCGGATCAATTTGCACATAGCGAGTACCAACGCGATCCATCGCATGAAAGATCGGAACGCTATTGCGGCGTGGAGGGGCGCCGGGAGTCACAATATCGGCCAGTTCGGCGACACGCGGATCGTGATAGTGATTGAGTTCAATGATCACTTTCTTCGCTCGCAATAACCTGGTCGGGGCATTACCAATCCCGCTGGTTAACCAGACTCGACCATCCGGCGCTATCGCAGACGCTTCAATTACCGCAATATCAATCTCGCCGAAGAAACCGTAATTGACCATTTGTGCCACTTCACTCAAATGCAGATCAACAAAGCTCACCGATCCCTGATTGATTTTCTTACGCAAACCCGACGATGTTTGATACGGCGCGCGCCATGAGACGGCATCTGCTTCAGAGAGAACATCGTCAGCGGCGGCGCTAATCGATGCCCCGGTCAGCAAGCGAATTTGATACGGTTTCTTCGCTTCATGTTGTTCGCTGGCGCGACGGGCAATAGCGACAGGCAGAGCCTTTGGTGAACCTGCGGGAGTAAAACCGCTGAATGCCACCATATCGTTATGCTGGATAATTTCCGCCGCTTCATCGGCGCTCATCCTTGTCCAGGAAATATTCATCCTTTACTCCTTCGTTCGCAGGCCATTAATGGCCGACGAAATTAGGTTTACGTTTTTCCAGGAATGCATTCATACCTTCCTGATAATCATCGCTGTCATAAACGGCGCGTCGCATACCCTGAATACGTTCGAATTCATCTGAATTCATGGTGTGTGCTTCGCCAAGTACGCGCAGTTCTTCTTTAATTACCGCAATCGCCAGTGGCGCTTTTTCCGAAATGTGATGTGCCATTTGTAAGGTGAAGTCTTCCAGTTCTTCGACGTCAACAACGTGGTTGAGAATGCCGACGGCCAGCGCGCGCTGAGCGGTGATAGGCGAAGCGGTAAAAATCAGCTCTTTGACGATGTGGAAACCTGCATCGCGGGTCAGGTTGTGAATGCCAACCAGGTTATATGGTACGCCCAGGTTGACCGGCGTCATTGAGAAGGTTGAAGAACTGGCGGCGATGATCAGATCTGAACTCATGATCATTTCAAATGCGCCCCCCCAGACGCTGCCTTCGACCATCGAAATGATTGGCTTCGGGAATTTCTGGATCATGCGAGTGATCTGGCGCAGCGGATCGTCGTAGGAGAGAGGATCGCGACCGCCTGATGGCTGTTCATGAATATCATGGCCTGCGGAGAAAACTTTCGATCCACTCGGCGCTCGCAGGATAATACAACGGATTTCTGGTCGGTTAAGATCGCTTAACGCCTGAATCAGGTCATCAATAAATACTTTACTTAACGCATTGAGTTTGCGGGTATAGTTGAACTCAATGATCGCAACTTTGTTGATAGTGACAACATTAACATACTGATAAGACATACAAATTCCCTTAATCAAAATACTGCGTCTGAATAAATTCACTGAGCTGTCGCAGGCCGGTGCGTGGCGAAAGCGTATTGTTTTTGACCGCTAACAATGTCTGGTGGTAATAGCGACTGAAATCTTCATTAGCGAACAGGTGGTGCAGCACCTCTTCTTCGGTTTGCTTACGTAGCCATTCCACCGATTGTTGCTGCCGTACCTGCTGCAAACGGCCACTGGCAGTGAGCGCTGTTTTGAAATCAATGATTGCGCGCCAGATCTCATCAATACCGTGTTTTTCCAGCGCGCTACAGGTGAGGACCCGTGGCTGCCATTCATCGTATTTGCGACGCATAATATGCAGGGCACTCTCATACATATGGCGGGCAATGGCGACATTCGCATGGTTATTCCCATCGTCTTTGTTAATGACGATCAGATCCGCCATTTCCATCAGCCCTTTTTTGATACCCTGTAGATCGTCGCCGCCGCCGGCAATTTGCAGCGAGATAAAACAGTCCACCATGCGGGCCACTTCCGTTTCTGACTGACCGACGCCGACCGTTTCGATAATCACCACGTCATAACCCGCCGCTTCACATAACAGCATTAACTCCTGGGCCCGCTGGCTGGCGCCGCCAAGGTGACAGGCTGAAGGAACCGGGCGAATAAATGCTGCATCGGAACGCGCCAGTTCAGTCATTCTGGTTTTATCCCCGAGAATGCTGCCACCTGTGACCGGGCTGCTGGGATCAACGGCGATAATCGCAACTTTTAATCCCTGGCGAATTAGCAACATGCCAAAGGTTTCAAGAAAGGTACTTTTCCCTGCGCCTGGCGTGCCGGTAACGCCCAGCCGGAGGGCGTTACCGCAAAATGGCATAATGGCGTCAAGCAATCGGGTGCTGAGCGCCTGATGACGAGGATGACGGCTTTCCACCAGGGTCATTGCCTGGGCGAGCGTGGCGCGCTCACCCAAACGTAAGCGCCGGATACTGTCTGCAAGCGAGGCTTCATTAATCATGATGTTGACTGATGCGGGTCAGCACATCGCGCACGCTGTCGAGCATGGGGGTGCCAGGGCCATAGATCGCTGCCACGCCGCGCTCTTGCAAGAAGGCATAATCCTGCGGCGGAATAACGCCGCCGGCAACCACGCAGATGTCTTCACGTCCCCATTTCTTCAATGCTGTAACCAGTTCTGGTATCAACGTTTTATGACCCGCCGCCAGTGAGGATGCGCCAACGACATGAACGTCGTTTTCCACTGCCAGACGAGCGATCTCTTCCGGTGTTGAGAACATAGGGCTTAAATCGACATCAAAACCGAGATCGGAGTAGGCGCTGGCGATCACTTTTGCTCCGCGATCGTGTCCATCCTGACCCATTTTGGCGATCAGAATACGGGGACGGCGACCGTTTTCGGTGAGGAACTGGTTTGTTTGCGCAACGATAGCGTCGAATTCGGCGGCTGATTTATCGGACTGATGGTAGCTTTGCGCAATCACGCCAGTAACACACTGGCTCGGTACCAGATAACGGTCAAATGCGGCTTCCAGCGCATCGGAGATTTCGCCCAGCGTCGCACGAACACGCGCGGCGTTAACGGCGGCTGCCAACAGGTTTTCATTATGCTGTGCTGCGTGAGTCAGGGTGTTCAGAGCGGCTGTTACTGCTGCATCATCACGGGCGGCGCGAATGCGTTCCAGTGAAGCAATTTGCTCGTTACGCACCATTACGTTGTCGATCTCAAGTACATCAGTTTCGTCTTCGTGATCCAGTTTGTACTTGTTAACGCCAACGATCACACGCTTGCCCTGATCGATAAGCGACTGCTCGCGCGCGGATGCTTCTTCGATCATTCGTTTTGGTAAACCGGCTTCGATCGCTTTCGCCATCCCGCCTGCTTCATCGATCTGCTGAATGATGGATCTGGCTTGTTTCACGATCTGATCGGTCAGTGATTCGATGTAATAAGAACCGGCCAGAGGATCGACTGTGCGGCAGATTTCTGACTCTTCCTGAATGATGATCTGCGTGTTGCGGGCAATGCGTGCCGAGAAATCGGTGGGCAGACCAAGCGCTTCATCAAATGCGTTAGTATGTAGCGATTGCGTTCCGCCCAGAGTGGCCGCCAGCGCTTCAATGGTTGTGCGGATGACGTTGTTATACGGATCCTGTTCAGTCAGACTCCAGCCGGAGGTCTGACAATGGGTGCGCAGCGCCAGCGATTTCGGGTCCTGGGCGCCGAATCCGCTGACCGCTTCACTCCACAAATAACGTGCCGCGCGCAGCATAGCGACATTCATAAACAGATCCATGCCAATGCCAAAGAAGAATGACAGACGCGGTGCGAAGTCATCAATCTTCAGCCCAGCGGAGATTGCTGCTTTGATGTATTCAATGCCATCGGCAAGGGTAAACGCGACCTGCTGTACGCAGTTCGCGCCCGCTTCTCCCATGTGGTAGCCGCTAATACTGATGGTATTAAAGCGCGGCATGTTACCGGAACACCAGGCGATGATGTCGGCGATAATGCGCATGGACGGTTTTGGCGGATAAATGTAGGTATTGCGACAGAGATATTCTTTCAGGATATCGTTCTGAATGGTGCCAGTCAGTTTTTCGGGCGTAACGCCTTGTTCTTCGGCGGCAACGATATAAAACGCCAACACCGGCAGGACTGCACCGTTCATGGTCATCGAAACTGACATTTTATCCAGCGGGATCTGGTCGAACAGCACCTTCATATCTTCCACCGTGTCGATTGCGACGCCCGCTTTACCGACGTCGCCCGCGACGCGTGGATTATCAGAGTCGTAGCCGCGGTGAGTTGCCAGGTCAAATGCAACGGAAAGTCCTTTTTGCCCGGCGGCGAGGTTACGACGATAAAAGGCGTTGGACTCTTTTGCGGTGGAGAAACCGGCATATTGACGGATAGTCCACGGTTGGGCGGTATACATGGTTGCGCGAGGACCACGCACGTAGGGCGGTAAACCAGGAAGAGTACCGGTCACTTCCAGATTGTCGAGATCGGCTTCGGTATACAGCGGCTTGATGGCGATCCCTTCCGCGGTTTGCTTCACCAGCGAGTCGACGGTTTTCTCCCGACGGCTCAATTCCTTGTTGGCAAGCTGTTGCCACTCCTGCACGTTAGACATTATCTGCTCCATAAAACGCAATAAAAATGAGGGTATTTGCGCTTACGGTGAACTTTTTACGCTGATTTGTCGCCAGCAAAAAAAATGCATTGAGGCGTCGTTTTTTGCCGTGTGAGATTTGTCTGTTTTGTGATGGAATTCAAAGAATATAAAAAGATATTGGTGGAATGCCTGATATGTGCTACCAGGCATTAAGTGATTGATTACTCTTGACGAAGAACCTTGTGACCATAGTCAAGTAACGCATCGGTTACTTTACGCATCATGCGGCTTTCAGGGGCAAAACGGTGCCAGTAGAGCATCCGCCGTTGAAATAGTCCGGGTGTCAGGTTGATCAACTCGCCGCTGTCCAGCTCTTTCTCAATTTGCAGGTGCGGAATCATACAGCAGGTCGTTCCCTGACGAGCGAGCTGCACGAACGCTTCTGATGAGTTAACGATATGGCATGGCACGCTACCTGGCGGCAAATCGAAGTTTTGTTGCAAGAATGCCTGGTGCATATCGTCAAGATGGTCAAAGGCGACGACTGGCGCTTTCAGCAATGCAGAACGCGTTACACCGTTGGGGAAATATTTTTCGGCAAACGGTTTGGAACTGACAAAGAGATAGTCGAGCGCGCCCAGTTTATCTACAAGACAACTGGGCAGCGCCTGGTGTTGAATACTCACTGCGCCAACGACTTCGCCGCGACGCAGACGTTCCTGGGTACGGGTTTCGTCTTCCACCTGTAAGTTCAGGCGGATAGGCGAGTCTGCCAGCACAGGGGCCAGCGCCGGAAGCAACCAGGTTGCCAGACTGTCGGCGTTAACCGCCAGTGAGAGTAATAGCGGGGTTGAACCGGTTTGTTCATCGCCCAGCCACTCTTCTTCCAGCAATTCAACCTGGCGAAGCAGCGCCAGCAATTTTTGCCCTTGTTCTGTTGGGCGTGGCGGGACCGTACGCACCAATAACGGCTGCCCGAACATATTTTCCAGTTGCTTAATACGTTGTGAGACTGCTGATTGCGTAATGCACAATTTCTGTGCTGCGCGCTCAAATCCTCGTTCACGTATCACTGCATCCAGTGCCTGTAATGATCTGTAGTCCGGGCGTTTCATTGCTTTGGCCTGCTCCTGAAATTTTCTTATGCCGAACTATGACATAATTTTGCATTGGATACAGAGCAAATCCACTATCTACGTGCCTTCGCGGGGATATTTTTCTCATTAATGATCTATAATGCGCCTCGAATTTCATATCACAGGCGAAACGATCATGACGCAGGATGAATTGAAAAAAGCAGTAGGATGGGCAGCACTTCAATATGTTCAGCCCGGGACCATTGTTGGCGTAGGCACGGGGTCAACCGCCGCACATTTTATTGATGCGCTCGGCACGATGAAAGATCAGATTGAAGGTGCGGTTTCCAGTTCTGAAGCATCCACTGAAAAACTGAAAAGCCTCGGCATTCACGTTTTTGATCTCAATGAAGTGGACAGCCTCGGCATCTATGTTGATGGCGCTGATGAAATCAACGGCCATATGCAGATGATCAAAGGCGGTGGTGCGGCGCTAACGCGTGAAAAAATAGTTGCTTCAGTGGCGAAGAAATTTATCTGTATTGCGGACGCCTCTAAGCAGGTTGATATTCTGGGTAAATTCCCGCTGCCGGTAGAAGTTATTCCGATGGCGCGTAGCGCAGTAGCGCGCCAGCTGGTGAAATTGGGTGGCCGACCGGAATACCGTCAAGGCGTGGTAACCGATAATGGTAACGTGATTCTCGACGTTCACGGTATGGAAATTCTTGACCCTATAGCGATGGAAAACGCGATTAACGCTATTCCTGGTGTCGTTACTGTTGGTCTGTTTGCTAACCGTGGTGCGGATGTTGCGCTGATTGGCACGGCTGACGGTGTCAAAACCATTGTGAAATGAGCTGACGGGGGAACGTGTTCCCCCGCTAAAATTTTTGTACTGTTAAATTTGGTGACATGTGTCACGTTTTTCCTTCGAAATTGCCTAACCATCTAAAGAAAGTCTTATCCCCAGTATTTTCTTCTGTTAATTAACCTCACGTGATATTTCCTCAACATCGCGACGCAAACGTTCATATTGCCGCAATATTATTTTTTGATATGTTGAAAGGCGGATGTAAATCCACACACAACATTTCAAAGACAGGATTGGGTAAATGGCAAAGGTATCGCTGGAGAAAGACAAGATTAAGTTTCTGCTGGTAGAAGGCGTGCACCAAAAGGCGCTGGAAAGTCTTCGCGCGGCAGGTTATACCAACATCGAATTTCACAAAGGCGCGCTGGATGATGAACAATTAAAAGAATCTATCCGCGATGCCCACTTCATCGGCCTGCGATCCCGTACCCATCTGACCGAGGACGTGATCAACGCAGCAGAAAAACTGGTCGCAATTGGTTGCTTTTGTATCGGCACAAATCAGGTTGATCTGGATGCGGCGGCAAAACGCGGGATCCCAGTATTTAACGCGCCGTTCTCGAATACGCGCTCTGTCGCGGAGCTGGTGATTGGCGAACTTCTGTTACTGTTGCGCGGCGTGCCGGAAGCTAACGCCAAAGCACACCGTGGCGTATGGAATAAACTGGCGGCGGGATCTTTTGAAGCGCGCGGTAAAAAGTTGGGTATCATCGGCTATGGTCATATTGGTACACAACTGGGCATTCTGGCGGAATCGCTGGGAATGTATGTTTACTTCTATGATATTGAAAACAAACTGCCGCTGGGCAATGCCACTCAGGTACAACATCTTTCTGACCTGCTGAATATGAGCGACGTGGTGAGTCTGCATGTGCCAGAGAATCCGTCCACCAAAAACATGATGGGAGCGAAAGAGATCTCGCTGATGAAGCCCGGCTCGCTACTGATTAACGCCTCTCGTGGCACGGTGGTTGATATTCCCGCTCTGTGCGATGCGCTGGCGAGCAAACATCTGGCCGGTGCGGCAATCGACGTATTTCCCACGGAACCGGCGACCAACAGCGATCCGTTTACCTCTCCGCTATGCGAATTCGACAATGTTCTGCTGACGCCGCACATTGGCGGTTCGACTCAGGAAGCGCAGGAGAATATCGGTCTGGAAGTGGCTGGTAAGCTTATCAAATACTCTGATAATGGCTCTACGCTCTCTGCAGTGAACTTCCCGGAAGTCTCGCTGCCGTTACATGGCGGTCGCCGACTGATGCACATCCATGAAAACCGTCCGGGCGTGCTGACTGCGCTGAACAAAATATTTGCCGAGCAGGGCGTTAACATTGCCGCGCAGTATCTGCAAACTTCTGCTCAGATGGGCTACGTAGTTATTGATATTGAAGCTGATGAGGACGTCGCCGAGAAAGCACTGCAAGCGATGAAAGTTATTCCGGGGACTATCCGCGCTCGTCTGCTGTACTGATTTCTCCATCTCTGACAAATAACGGGCAGGTCGCTGACTTGCCCGTTTTTTTATTCGTTTTCCCCACATTTGCAGTGCCGTACATATGTCTTTGCGAGTCTGCTCGAAGAAATAAACCAAAGCCAGATCAATGCGTTGTGTTTGTATATGGAGGATTTACGATGGCGGGGCAGCACAGGGCTGCAACGGTAAAGTCCTCACCGAAGTGAGGGCTTGAAGGAGAAGGGTTATGATGAAGAGCGTCATCATACTGGTCATTCTGTTGATGATAAGCTGCCCGGCTTTCTAACAGTGTGCCAGAGGGAGGGGAAACCCTCCCTTACCCTTACTCACTAAATTAGGTTAAAGAATCAACGATGTCAATCAGGGCGATGCAGGTGTGTCGCCCTTACCACTCCCAGACTTTCGACGGTGTAACCACCGCAGGCAGTGGAATATCCCACTTCTCCACCGGCAGTTTTTCTACTAACTGGCAATCATGCGCATAACCTATCGGTTGCATTTTGTAGTGCTGCCAGTTTTGTAAGGTTCGATCATAAAAACCACCGCCCATTCCCAGGCGTTGACCGTATTCATCAAAAGCTACCAGCGGTGTGATCAATACATCTAGCCGGGAAAGGGGAAGCACATCGCGCACGTCCAGTTTTGGCTCAAGGATCTTCAACCTGTTCATCACCAGTTCACTTTGCGGATGGTAATTCAGGAATAGCAAATTACCGGCACTAAAAGGATGCAAAACTGGAAGATATACGCGCTTTCCGGCGCGCCAGAGTTGTTCTATGAGCGGTTGAGTGTCGAGTTCGCCATCAAACGAGAGGAATACAGCAACTGTATGCGCCATCACCACCGGGGGATAATTCATCATCCGGGTAGCGGCTTGTTGACCCATTTCTTGCTGTTGTTCTGGCGTTAACGCACGACGACGCAGCCGAATCATTTTGCGGATGTCTTGTCGGGATAATGTCAGTGGGAGTTCTGATAGTTGTGTCATGGCTGGTGCCAGATAAGAAGGGAATCTCCGAGATGCCGCCGCAGGCTGTAACCCTTGAACCCTTGGTTCAAGGTGAATGTGTCGTCGCAGTTTTAAGGCTTCTCGGACGGACCGAGCATGCTCACCAACCGCGGAGCGCCACATTCTTGTGGTATGAAATATCGGCTCAGGGGACTGGCCCGCTTGCGAACATCTCAGAGAAATTTTGTCTTCACGGTTACTCTACCATAGTAAACCGAAAAGTGTCATTCAAAGTTTTGGTTCGTTTTTTCGGTGATGCGACCTTGTTCAAGTAACGCTTGTTCTATGGTCTGTTGCAGCATCCGAATACGCTGTTCCATACTCGCCGCGTAGTCCCGAGTTTTCGCTTTTTCTTGCGCTAACTCGTAGCTGATATTCAACGCGGCAATGAAGACCAACTGTTCTGTATTTGTGACTCTAGTGCGTTCTTTCAGATCTTGCAACCGCTGGTTCAGATCGTCCGCGGCCTGATTCAACGCATCCCTTTGGTCAGGCGGGCAGTTCACTCGCAGTGAACGGCCAAAAATTTGGATATCGACGGGTTGTGCAGACATGCCACCTTCCTGCTGATTGACTGCGCTGCCTTCGTCTTTAGACCCATGGTCTGCGAAGGGGCGACACTATAGCTACCCTGATGAGAAGAGACAAGCCCTTTTCTGGTCCACCAGGGCCCAAAGTGGTAGCATACCATGAATATTCCTCCCTTTGATGACGAATGCTTATGTCTATACAGAATGAAATGCCTGGTTACAACGAAATGAACCAGTATCTGAACCAACAAGGGACGGGTCTGACCCCTGCTGAAATGCATGGTTTGATCAGCGGGATGGTATGCGGCGGTAACGATGACAGCTCATGGCTGCCGCTGCTTCACGACCTGACGAACGAAGGCATGGCTTTCGGTCATGAGCTGGCACAGGCACTGCGCAAAATGCACTCTGCTACCAGCGATGCCCTGCAGGATGACGGTTTTCTTTTTCAGCTTTATCTGCCTGATGGTGATGATGTCAGCGTTTTCGATCGTGCGGATGCGCTGGCAGGTTGGGTCAATCACTTCCTGCTTGGTCTTGGCGTTACGCAACCGAAGCTGGACAAAGTGACCGGCGAAACCGGTGAAGCCATCGACGATCTGCGTAATATTGCGCAGTTGGGCTACGACGAAGACGAAGATCAGGAAGAGCTGGAAATGTCGCTTGAAGAGATCATCGAGTATGTCCGTGTCGCTGCGCTGTTATGCCACGATACCTTTACCCATCCGCAACCGACCGCGCCAGAAGTACAAAAACCGACTCTACACTAAAAACAAAAAACGTAAGGAGAGTGTTATGAGTGTGATATCCCAGCAAGAATTTCAGCGCCGCCGTCAGGCCCTGGTGGAGCAAATGCAACCTGGCAGCGCGGCGCTGATTTTTGCCGCCCCGGAAGTGACTCGTAGCGCCGACAGCGAATACCCCTATCGTCAGAACAGCGACTTCTGGTACTTCACTGGCTTTAACGAACCGGAAGCGGTGCTGGTGCTGATTAAAAGCGATGACACTCATAACCACAGCGTTCTGTTTAACCGCGTTCGCGATCTGACGGCAGAGATCTGGTTTGGTCGCCGCTTAGGTCAGGATGCCGCGCCAGAGAAACTGGGCGTTGACCGCGCACTGGCGTTCAGCGAAATCAATCAGCAACTTTATCAATTGCTTAATGGTTTGGATGTGGTTTACCACGCCCAGGGCGAATACGCGTATGCTGATGAAATCGTGAACAGCGCGCTGGAAAAACTGCGTAAAGGCTCGCGGCAAAATCTCACTGCCCCGGCAACGATGATCGACTGGCGTCCCATGGTCCATGAAATGCGTCTGTTCAAATCGCCAGAAGAGATTGCCGTTCTTCGTCGAGCTGGCGAAATTACTGCACTGGCGCATACACGGGCGATGGAAAAATGCCGTCCGGGGATGTTTGAGTACCATCTGGAGGGCGAAATTCACCACGAATTTAACCGCCACGGCGCGCGTTATCCTTCCTACAACACCATTGTCGGCAGCGGTGAGAACGGCTGCATTTTGCACTACACCGAAAACGAGTGTGAACTGCGCGACGGCGATCTGGTGTTGATTGACGCGGGTTGCGAATACAAAGGCTACGCTGGCGATATTACCCGCACCTTCCCGGTCAACGGCAAATTCACACAGGCTCAGCGCGAAATCTACGACATTGTGCTGGAGTCTCTCGAAACCAGTTTGCGCCTGTATCGTCCGGGAACGTCCATTCAGGAAGTCACCGGTGAAGTGGTGCGCATTATGATTAGCGGCCTGGTAAAACTGGGTATCCTGAAAGGCGATGTCGATGAACTGATCGCCCAAAATGCGCACCGTCCCTTCTTTATGCATGGCCTTAGCCACTGGTTAGGGCTGGATGTTCACGACGTTGGCGTTTATGGTCAGGATCGCTCGCGCATTCTGGAACCGGGCATGGTACTGACCGTAGAGCCGGGTCTGTATATCGCGCCGGATGCGGATGTGCCAGAACAATATCGCGGCATCGGCATTCGTATTGAAGACGACATTGTGATCACCGAAACCGGCAACGAAAACCTCACCGCCAGCGTGGTGAAAAAGCCGGAAGAAATCGAAGCGTTGATGGCAGCTGCGAGAAAACAATGAGCGTAATCATCGTCGGTGGCGGCATGGCGGGCGCGACGCTGGCGCTAGCTATTTCCCGGTTAAGTCATGGGACGCTGCCGGTACATCTGATTGAAGCGACCGCGCCAGAGTCACATGCTCATCCGGGCTTTGATGGACGAGCTATTGCGCTGGCGGCGGGTACCTGTCAGCAACTGGCGCGCATCGGCGTCTGGCAATCTCTGACTGATTGCGCAACCGCCATTACTACTGTGCATGTCAGCGATCGTGGTCATGCCGGATTCGTCACCCTCGCTGCAGAAGATTACCAACTGGCGGCGTTGGGGCAGGTTGTCGAATTGCACAATGTCGGGCAACGGCTGTTTGCATTGCTGCGCAAAGCACCTGGCGTAACGCTGCATTGCCCTGATCGCGTGGCTAACGTTTCCCGTACTCAAAGCCACGTTGAAGTGACGCTGGAGAGTGGCGAGGCGCTGACGGGCCGCGTGCTGGCGGCGGCTGACGGCACCCATTCAGCGTTAGCCACCGCGTGCGGTGTTGACTGGCTGCAGGAGCCTTACGAACAACTGGCAGTGATTGCCAACGTTGCGACTTCCGTTGCGCACGAAGGGCGCGCTTTTGAACGCTTCACACAACATGGCCCGCTGGCGATGTTGCCGATGTCTGACGAACGCTGTTCGTTGGTCTGGTGTCATCCACTGGAACGGCGCGAAGAGGTGCTGGCGTGGAGCGACGAGAAGTTTTGCCGTGAACTCCAGTCTGCCTTTGGTTGGAGACTGGGGCAAATTACCCATGCAGGAAAACGCAGTGCTTATCCGCTGGCGTTAACCCGCGCTGCCAAACCTATTACCCATCGTACCGTGCTGGTAGGTAATGCGGCGCAAACCCTGCACCCGATCGCCGGGCAAGGATTCAACCTTGGTATGCGTGATGTGATGAGTCTTGCGGAAACTCTGACTCAGGCGCAGGAGCGTGCAGAAGATATTGGTGATTACGGCGTATTGTGCCGTTATCAGCAGCGTCGGCAGAGCGATCGCGAAGCAACCATTAGCGTCACGGACAGTCTGGTGCATCTCTTTGCCAACCGTTGGGCGCCGCTGATTGCCGGGCGTAACCTCGGGCTGATGGCGATGGAATTATTCACTCCGGCACGCGATGTGCTGGCGCAGCGCACCCTCGGTTGGGTAGCGCGTTGAAGGCGGCTTTAAGGAATAAACAATGCAAAGTGTTGATGTAGCCATTGTTGGCGGCGGCATGGTGGGGCTGGCGGTTGCCTGCGGCTTACAGGGGAGCGGATTACGCGTCGCCGTACTGGAGCAGCGCGTACCGGAACCTCTGGCGGCGGATGCACCACCACAACTGCGCGTTTCGGCTATCAATGCCGCCAGCGAAAAATTACTCACCCGTCTTGGCGTCTGGCAGGAGATCCTCTCCCGCAGAGCTAGCTGCTATCACGGCATGGAAGTGTGGGATAAAGACAGTTTTGGTCACATCTCGTTTGATGATCAAAGCATGGGCTATAGCCATCTTGGGCATATCGTTGAAAATTCAGTCATTCACTACGCGCTGTGGAACAAAGCGCAGCAGTCGTCAGATATCAGCCTGTTAGCTCCCGCAGAATTACAGCAGGTTGCCTGGGGAGAGAACGAAACCTTCCTGACGTTGAAAGACGGCAGTATGTTAACGGCGCGTCTGGTGATTGGCGCAGACGGCGCTAATTCCTGGTTGCGCAACAAAGCCGATATTCCGCTGACTTTCTGGGATTATCAGCATCACGCGCTGGTGGCGACTATTCGCACGGAAGAGCCGCATGAAGCAGTGGCGCGCCAGATTTTCCACGGCGAAGGCATTCTGGCCTTTTTGCCGCTTAGCGATCCGCATCTTTGCTCAATTGTCTGGTCATTAGCACCACAGGAAGCGAAACGGATGCAGCAGGCAGGCGAAGAGGAATTTAATCGCGCGTTAAATATCGCTTTTGATAATCGCCTGGGCTTATGCAAGGTTGAGAGTGAACGCCCGGTGTTCCCGTTGACGGGGCGCTATGCGCGCCAGTTTGCCGCGCACCGTCTGGCGCTGGTGGGCGACGCCGCGCATACCATTCATCCGTTGGCAGGCCAGGGCGTGAACCTCGGCTTTATGGATGCCGCGGAGCTGATTGCTGAACTGAAACGGTTGCATCGTCAGGGTAAAGACATCGGGCAGTACATTTACCTGCGTCGCTATGAGCGTAGCCGCAAACACAGCGCGGCGTTGATGTTGACAGGTATGCAGGGATTCCGCGATCTGTTTTCCGGGGCTAATCCGGCGAAAAAACTGCTGCGTGATATTGGTCTGAAACTGGCCGACACGCTTCCTGGCGTTAAGCCGCAACTTATCCGTCAGGCAATGGGATTAAACGATTTGCCTGAATGGCTGCGTTAAAAATTTTCCCTCTGTTGTTTATTTGATACCCATCACACTTTCATCTCCCGGTTTTTTCGCCGGGAGATTTTCCTCATTTGAAATAAACTAATTTCACCTGCAATTTCGCATTATATTTTCTAATGTCGCATTTTTTGGGTTTGGTGATTTTTGACATCTTTTTAGTTCTTAATATTGGTTTACATGAGTTCGTTGTCTGAATATGGCGTGTTTGCATAAGAATATGAATATTTTTTAGTTTTTTATTCTGTTGTGATTTTGGCATTTTTTAACCATAAGCTAATGTGATGATCAATTTTACCTTATGGTTAACCGTCTGTTTCGGTGGTAAGTTCAGGGAAAAGAGAACGATTGCGTTGGGGACCGGGAGTGGCTCCGATGCTGGGTTTCGTGGTGATGATTTCACCGTGAAAAAGTTGTCAGCCCCGCTTATTCAATGAGGACAAGATGGCACAACAGACACCTTTGTACGAACAACACACGCTTTGCGGCGCTCGCATGGTGGATTTCCACGGCTGGATGATGCCGCTGCATTATGGTTCGCAAATCGACGAACACCACGCGGTACGCACCGATGCGGGAATGTTTGATGTGTCACATATGACCATCGTCGATCTTCGCGGCAGTCGCACCCGGGAGTTTCTGCGTTATCTGCTGGCGAACGATGTGGCGAAGCTCACCAAAAGCGGCAAAGCCCTTTACTCGGGGATGTTAAATGCCTCTGGCGGGGTGATAGATGACCTCATCGTCTACTACTTCACTGAAGATTTCTTCCGCCTCGTTGTCAACTCCGCCACCCGCGAAAAAGACCTCTCCTGGATTACCCAACACGCTGAACCTTTTGGCATCGAAATTACCGTTCGTGATGACCTCTCCATGATTGCCGTACAAGGGCCGAATGCGCAGGCAAAAGCTGCTACACTGTTTAATGATGCTCAGCGTCAGGCGGTGGAAGGGATGAAACCCTTCTTTGGCGTGCAGGCGGGCGATCTGTTTATTGCCACCACCGGTTATACCGGTGAAGTGGGCTACGAAATTGCGCTGCCCAATGAAAAAGCGGCGGATTTCTGGCGCGCGCTGGTAGAAGCGGGCGTTAAGCCATGTGGCCTGGGCGCGCGTGACACGCTGCGTCTGGAGGCGGGTATGAATCTTTATGGTCAGGAGATGGACGAAACCATTTCTCCTTTAGCCGCCAACATGGGCTGGACCATCGCCTGGGAACCGGCAGATCGTGACTTTATCGGTCGCGAAGCCCTGGAAGCGCAGCGTGAATATGGCACAGAAAAATTAGTTGGCCTGGTGATGACCGAAAAAGGCGTGCTGCGTAATGAACTGCCGGTACGTTTTACCGATGCGCAGGGCAATCAGCATGAAGGCATTATCACCAGCGGGACGTTCTCCCCGACGCTGGGTTACAGCATTGCGCTGGCGCGCGTGCCGGAAGGCATTGGCGAAACGGCGATTGTGCAAATTCGCAACCGTGAGATGCCGATTAAAGTGACTAAACCTGTTTTTGTGCGTAACGGCAAAGCCGTCGCGTGATTTACTTTTTTGGAGATTGATTGATGAGCAACGTACCAGCAGAACTGAAATACAGCAAAGAACACGAATGGCTGCGTAAAGAAGCCGACGGCACTTACACTGTTGGCATCACTGAGCACGCTCAGGAGCTGTTAGGCGATATGGTGTTTGTTGACCTGCCGGAAGTCGGCGCAACGGTAAGCGCGGGCGATGACTGCGCGGTTGCCGAATCGGTAAAAGCGGCGTCAGACATTTATGCGCCAGTAAGCGGTGAAATCGTGGCGGTGAACGACGCACTGAGCGACTCCCCGGAACTGGTAAACAGCGAGCCGTACGCTGGTGGCTGGATCTTTAAAATCAAAGCCAGCGATGAAAGCGAACTGGATTCACTGCTGGATGCGACCGCATACGAAGCATTGTTAGAAGACGAGTAACGGCTTTATCCCTCTTCTGCGGGAGAGGGCCGGGGTGAGGAAAATTCGCGCCTCACCCCACTCTCTTCGCAAGGAGAGAGGTTCACCATTCACTGCACGTTTCAGGAACCATCGCTCATGACACAGACGTTAAGCCAGCTTGAAAACAGCGGCGCTTTTATTGAACGCCATATCGGACCGGACGCCGCGCAACAGCAAGAAATGCTGAATGCCGTTGGCGCACAATCGTTAAACGCGCTGACCGGCCAGATTGTGCCGAAAGATATTCAGCTTGCGACCCCGCCACAGGTTGGCGCACCGGCGACCGAATACGCCGCGCTGGCGGAACTCAAGGCTATTGCCAGTTGCAATAAACGCTTCACGTCTTACATCGGCATGGGTTACACCGCCGTGCAGTTGCCGCCGGTTATCCTGCGCAATATGCTGGAAAATCCGGGCTGGTATACCGCGTATACTCCGTATCAACCTGAGGTTTCCCAGGGCCGCCTTGAAGCACTGCTCAACTTCCAGCAGGTAACGCTGGATTTAACCGGACTGGATATGGCCTCTGCTTCTTTGCTGGATGAAGCCACTGCCGCCGCCGAAGCAATGGCGATGGCGAAACGCGTCAGTAAACTGAAAAATGCCAACCGCTTCTTCGTGGCTTCTGACGTGCATCCGCAAACGCTGGATGTAGTACGCACCCGTGCTGAAACTTTTGGTTTTGAAGTGATTGTCGATGACGCGCAAAAAGCGCTCGATCATCAGGACGTCTTTGGCGTGCTGTTACAGCAGGTCGGCACGACGGGGGAAATCCACGATTACACTGCGCTTATCAGCGAACTGAAATCACGCAAAATTGTGGTCAGCGTCGCCGCCGATATCATGGCGCTGGTGTTGTTAACTGCGCCGGGTAAACAGGGCGCGGATATTGTCTTTGGTTCGGCGCAACGCTTTGGCGTACCGATGGGCTACGGTGGCCCACACGCGGCATTCTTTGCGGCGAAAGATGAATACAAACGCTCAATGCCGGGCCGTATTATTGGCGTATCGAAAGATGCCGCAGGCAATACTGCGTTGCGCATGGCGATGCAGACTCGCGAGCAACATATTCGCCGCGAGAAAGCGAACTCCAACATCTGTACCTCTCAGGTATTGTTGGCAAATATTGCCAGTCTGTATGCTGTTTATCACGGTCCGGTTGGCCTGAAACGTATCGCTAACCGCATCCACCGTCTTACCGATATCCTGGCGGCGGGCCTGCAACAAAAAGGTCTGAAGCTGCGTCATGCGCACTATTTTGACACCTTGTGTGTGGAAGTGGCAGATAAAGCGGGCGTGCTGGCGCGTGCCGAAGCGGCTGAAATCAACCTGCGTAGCGATATTCTGAACGCGGTTGGGATCACCCTTGATGAAACCACCACCCGCGAAAACGTGATGCAGCTTTTCAGCGTGCTGTTGGGCGATAATCACGGGCTGGACATCGACACGCTGGACAAAGACGTGGCGCACGATAGCTGCTCTATTCAGCCTGCGATGTTGCGCGATGACGAAATCCTTACCCATCCGGTGTTTAATCGCTACCACAGCGAAACCGAAATGATGCGCTATATGCACTCGCTGGAGCGTAAAGATCTGGCGCTGAATCAGGCGATGATCCCGCTGGGTTCCTGCACCATGAAACTGAACGCCGCCGCCGAGATGATCCCGATAACCTGGCCGGAATTTGCCGAACTGCATCCGTTCTGCCCACCGGAACAGGCCGAAGGTTATCAGCAGATGATCGCGCAACTGGCTGACTGGCTGGTGAAACTGACCGGTTACGACGCCGTGTGTATGCAGCCGAACTCTGGCGCTCAGGGCGAATACGCGGGCCTGTTGGCGATTCGCCATTATCACGAAAGCCGCAACGAAGGTCATCGTGATATCTGTTTGATCCCGGCATCGGCGCACGGTACTAATCCTGCTTCCGCACATATGGCAGGAATGCAGGTGGTCGTTGTGGCGTGTGATAAAAATGGCAACATCGATCTGGCTGATCTGCGCGCTAAAGCGGAACAGGCGGGCGATAACCTCTCCTGCATCATGGTGACCTATCCTTCCACCCACGGTGTGTACGAAGAAACGATCCGTGAAGTGTGTGAAGTCGTACATCAGTACGGCGGTCAGGTTTACCTTGATGGCGCGAACATGAACGCCCAGGTCGGCATCACCTCGCCGGGCTTTATTGGCGCGGACGTTTCGCACCTTAACCTGCATAAAACCTTCTGCATTCCGCACGGCGGCGGCGGCCCGGGGATGGGACCGATCGGCGTGAAAGCGCATCTGGCACCGCTTGTGCCGGGTCATAGCGTGGTGCAAATCGAAGGTATGTTAACCCGTCAGGGCGCGGTTTCTGCGGCACCGTTCGGTAGCGCATCCATTCTGCCAATCAGCTGGATGTACATCCGCATGATGGGCGCAGAAGGGCTGAAAAAAGCAAGCCAGGTGGCAATTCTTAACGCCAACTATATTGCCAGCCGCCTGCAGGATGCCTTCCCGGTGCTGTATACCGGTCGTGATGGTCGCGTGGCGCACGAATGTATTCTCGATATTCGTCCGCTGAAAGAAGAAACCGGCATCAGCGAGCTGGATATTGCCAAGCGTCTGATTGACTACGGTTTCCACGCGCCGACCATGTCGTTCCCGGTGGCAGGGACGCTGATGGTTGAGCCGACTGAATCTGAAAGCAAAGTGGAACTGGATCGCTTTATCGACGCGATGCTGGCTATCCGCGCGGAGATCGACCAGGTGAAAGCCGGTGTCTGGCCGCTGGAAGATAACCCGCTGGTGAACGCGCCGCACATTCAGAACGAACTGGTCGCCGAGTGGGCACACCCGTACAGCCGTGAAGTTGCGGTATTCCCGGCAGGCGTGGCAGACAAATACTGGCCGACAGTGAAACGTCTGGATGATGTTTACGGCGATCGTAATCTGTTCTGCTCCTGCGTACCGATTAGCGAATACCAGTAATTTACTGATTCGACTAACGTCTAAAGGCGCTTCGGCGCCTTTTTCGCGTGTTGACAAAGTACACTTTGTTTATGCTGGAAGCGGTATGCGCCTCTTATTCGACCAGCGTTCAGCACCTGCAGGGATTGGTCGCTCTGATAAGCGTAGCGCATCAGACAATTATGTACTTGCCATCAGTTTGTTAGTCGGAATTAAATTGCCTGATTTTTAATAAGCTTTTCACTCATTATTCATCGTGAATGATTTGTATTTTGCTGTTATTTAATAAAGCGAATACTGTGTGTTCACATGCAATCACAAATAACTTCCCTTTGAAATCGT
>NZ_BBMY01000030.1 GCF_000759775.1 Escherichia albertii NBRC 107761 = DSM 17582 | reverse complement strand
GCCGTTGCCATTGTCGCTATTTACGGGCAAACATTTCCCGGAATGCTCGACTACCCGGAAATTGTCGTGCGCTTAACACTATGGTGCATCGTTGTTGGTCTCTACCCGACACTGCTGATGACCTTAATTGGCGTGCTGTGGTTTCCCAGTCGGGCTATCAGCCAGATGCATCAAGCCCTTAATGACAGACTGGACGATGCCTTAAGCCATCTGGCAGAAAATCTCACGCCTTTGCCGGAAAAACAGGTTGAAAGAGAGGCGTTGGCGTTGCAAAAACTGAACGTATTTTGCCTCGCAGACGACGCAAACTGGCGAGAGAAAAGCGCATGGTGGCAAAGTTGCGTAGCGACGGTGACCTACATTTACTCTACGCTAAATCGCTACCATCCCGCCGATTTTGCTGAATCACAGGCCACGAAAGAGCTGCGACAAAAATTAGCGGCTGAAATCGAAAAACTTCAGCAAGCTATTGCGCAAGGTGAAAGTTGGCAAAGTGACTGGCGTCTTAGCGAAGAAGAAGCCGTGGCGGCCCGGGTATGCAACCTGGAGAATATCTGCCAGGCACTGATGCAACTGGGACAGATGGATCCCAACACACCGCCAACGCCTGCCGCTAAACCACCATCAATGGTGCCCGACGCCTTTACGAACCCGGACTATATGCGCTATGCGGTGAAAACGCTGCTCGCCTGTTTGATCTGTTACACCTTCTATAGCGGCGTCGACTGGGAAGGCATCCACACTTGTATGTTGACCTGCGTGATCGTCGCCAACCCGACCATCGGTTCATCATACCAGAAGATGGCGTTGCGTTTTGGCGGAGCCTTCTGCGGGGCGATTCTGGCATTGTTATTCACGCTGCTGGTTATGCCCTGGCTGGATAATATTGTCGAATTACTGTTTGCTCTTGCTCCGATTTTCCTGTTGGGCGCGTGGATTGCCACCAGCTCCGAACGCTCTTCTTATATCGGTACGCAACTGGTGGTGACCTTTGCACTCGCCACGCTCGAAAACGTCTTTGGTCCCGTCTATGACCTGGTTGAGATCCGCGATCGCGCCTTCGGTATCATCATTGGTACCGTGGTATCTGCGGTGATCTACACCTTTGTCTGGCCAGAAAGCGAAGCTCGTGCTTTACCGTCAAAACTGGCGGCAGCGCTGGGAATGTTAAGCAAGATGATGCGTATTCCACGCCAGCATGAAACATCCACTCTGCGAAGCTATCTGCAAATTCGCATCGGTTTACATGCGGCGTTCAATGCCTGCGAAGAAATGTGTGACCGCGTAGCACTGGAACGTCAGTTGGATGCTGAAGAACGCGTTGCGCTGGTTGTACGTGCACAAAGCATCATTCGTCAGGGACGCGATATTCTGCACGCCTGGGACGTCACCTGGAACTCGGCGCAAATAATGGATAACGCGCTACAACCAGATCGCGCCAGTCAATTTGCCGATGCGCTGGAAAAATACACTGCTGGTCTGGCGACAGCCTCCAGCCGCCCTCCACAAATCACAGCGGAAGAGATAACGGCCTCGCAGGCCGCATTCTCCACCTTAGAAAAACAGGAGCAACACGTCTGCCAGCTCATCGCTCGCCTGCCAGACTGGACAGCCCCGGCATTAACGCCCGCCACGGAACAGGCACAAGGAGCCACGCAATGATCAATCATCAACTTTCACGCCTGCTGTTGTGCGGCATTCTCGGCAGCGCGACGCTGATGTCCGGCTGTGCGTTGATTCGCAAGGATTCCGCGCCTCATCAACAGCTTAAACCGGAACAAATCAAACTGGCCAATGATATTCATCTGGCCAGTTCCGGCTGGCCGCAAGCGCAATGGTGGAAACAATTTAACGATCCACAACTGGACGCCCTGATTAAGCGGACACTAAGCGGTTCACACACCCTCGCTGAAGCGAAATTGCGGGAAGAAAAAGCACAGTCGCAAGCCGATCTGTTAGATGCAGGTTCGCAATTACAGGTGGCGGCGTTAGGGATGCTCAATCGCCAGCGCGTCTCGGCGAACGGATTTTTAAGCCCTTATGCGATGGATGCGCCTGCACTGGGTATGGACGGACCGTACTACACAGAAGCCACCGTAGGGCTATTCGCTGGCCTGGATCTCGATCTGTGGGGCGTGCATCGCTCATCGGTTGCTGCCGCTATTGGCGCACATAACGCCGCGCTGGCAGAAACAGCAGCGGTTGAGTTATCGCTGACCACTGGCGTCGCACAGCTTTATTACAGCATTCAGGCCAGTGACCAGATGCTCGATCTGTTAGAGCAAACTCATGACGTTATTGATTATGCGGTGAAGGCGCACCAGAGCAAAGTCGCACACGGCCTGGAAGCGCAAGTACCTTTCCACGGCGCACGAGCGCAAATTCTGGCTGTGGAAAAACAAATTGCCGCCGTCAAAGGGCAAATTACCGAAACCCGTGAAGCCCTGCGGGCGTTAACTGGCGCAGGCGCCAGCGATATGCCAGAGATCAAATCGACGGCGCTGCCACAGGTTCAGACCGGCATTCCTGCGACGCTCCCATATGATTTACTCGCCAGACGCCCGGATCTACAAGCCATGCGCTGGTATGTTCAGGCATCGCTAAATCAGGTAGATGCAGCACGTGCACTGTTCTATCCGAGCTTTGATATCAAAGCGTTTTTCGGTCTGGATTCCATCCACCTGGATACCTTATTCAAAAACACCAGTCGACAGATTAACTTCATCCCGGGCCTGAAATTACCGCTGTTTGATGGCGGAAGGTTGAATGCTAACCTTGAAGGCACCCGCGCCACCAGCAATATGATGATTGAACGTTACAACCAGTCGGTGCTGAATGCCGTCCGTGATGTCGCAGTCAATGGTACGCGTCTGCAAACGCTCAATGAAGAACGAGAAATGCAGGCAGAACGCGTGGAAGCAACCCGTTTTACCCAACGCGCCGCCGACGCTGCATATAAACGCGGTTTAACCAGTCGCTTGCAGGCCACTGAAGCCCAATTACCCGTGCTTTCTGAAGAGATGGCGTTACTGATGCTGGATAGTCGTCGTGTGATTCAAAGCATTCAGTTGATGAAATCGCTGGGCGGCGGGTATCAGGCAGCGCCCATCGTCGAGAAAAAATAAAACCTCTGCCGCGTGATGGCTGTCACGCGGCATTTCATTTCGTCACGTCAAAACTGACGACAGCCTGTTTTTCGTCAGAGTTTTGAATAAAGAGTGCCCGTAATATCAGGAAATAGCCCCAAATAAAATGTGGCATAAAAGATGCATACTGTGGTCGAGAGCGCGTATGCGTGATTTGATTAACTGGAGCGAGACCGATGAAAAAAGTCGTCACGGTTTGCCCATATTGCGCATCAGGTTGCAAAATCAACCTGGTCGTCGATAACGGCAAAATCGTCCGGGCGGAGGCAGCGCAGGGGAAAACCAACCAGGGAACCCTGTGTCTGAAGGGTTATTATGGCTGGGATTTCATTAACGATACCCAGATCCTGACCCCGCGCCTGAAAACCCCCATGATCCGTCGCCAGCGTGGCGGCAAACTCGAACCTGTTTCCTGGGATGAGGCACTGAATTACGTTGCCGAGCGCCTGAGCGCCATCAAAGAGAAGTACGGTCCGGATGCCATCCAGACGACCGGCTCCTCGCGCGGTACGGGTAACGAAACCAACTATGTAATGCAAAAATTTGCGCGCGCCGTTATTGGTACCAATAACGTTGACTGCTGCGCTCGCGTCTGACACGGCCCATCGGTTGCAGGTCTGCACCAATCGGTCGGTAACGGCGCAATGAGCAATGCCATTAACGAAATTGACAATACCGATTTAGTGTTCGTCTTCGGGTACAACCCGGCTGATTCCCACCCGATCGTGGCGAATCACGTGATTAACGCTAAACGTAACGGCGCGAAAATTATCGTCTGCGATCCGCGCAAAATTGAAACCGCGCGCATTGCTGACATGCACATCGCGCTGAAAAACGGCTCGAACATCGCGCTGTTGAATGCGATGGGCCATGTCATTATTGAAGAAAATCTGTACGACAAAGCATTCGTTGCTTCCCGTACGGAAGGCTTTGAAGAGTATCGCAAAATCGTTGAAGGCTACACGCCGGAGTCGGTTGAAGATATCACCGGCGTTAGCGCCAGTGAGATCCGTCAGGCGGCGAGGATGTATGCCCAGGCAGAAAGCGCATCTATCCTGTGGGGCATGGGTGTGACCCAGTTCTATCAGGGCGTGGAAACCGTGCGTTCTCTGACCAGCCTCGCGATGCTGACCGGTAACCTCGGTAAGCCGCATGCTGGTGTTAACCCGGTTCGTGGTCAGAACAACGTACAGGGTGCCTGTGATATGGGCGCGCTGCCGGATACATATCCGGGCTATCAGTACGTGAAAGATCCGGCTAACCGCGAGAAATTCGCTAAAGCCTGGGGCGTAGAAAGCCTGCCGGCCCATACCGGTTATCGCATCAGCGAACTGCCGCACCGTGCGGCGCATGGCGAAGTGCGTGCAGCGTACATTATGGGCGAAGATCCGCTGCAAACTGACGCGGAATTGTCGGCAGTACGTAAAGCGTTTGAAGATCTGGAGCTGGTCATCGTTCAGGATATCTTTATGACCAAAACCGCGTCGGCGGCGGATGTTATTTTACCGTCAACCTCGTGGGGCGAGCATGAAGGCGTGTTTACTGCGGCGGACCGTGGCTTCCAGCGCTTCTTCAAAGCGGTTGAACCGAAGTGGGATCTGAAAACGGACTGGCAGATTATCAGTGAAATCGCCACCCGTATGGGTTACCCGATGCACTACAACAACACCCAGGAAATCTGGGACGAGTTGCGTCATCTGTGCCCGGATTTCTACGGTGCGACTTACGAGAAAATGGGCGAACTGGGCTTCATTCAGTGGCCTTGCCGCGATACTTCAGATGCCGATCAGGGGACTTCTTATCTGTTTAAAGAGAAGTTTGATACCCCGAATGGTCTGGCGCAGTTCTTCACCTGCGACTGGGTAGCGCCTATCGACAAACTCACTGAAGAGTACCCGATGGTACTGTCAACGGTGCGTGAAGTCGGTCACTACTCTTGCCGTTCGATGACCGGTAACTGTGCGGCGCTGGCGGCACTGGCTGATGAACCAGGCTACGCGCAAATCAATACCGAAGACGCCAAACGTCTGGGTATTGAAGATGAGGCATTAGTTTGGGTGCACTCACGTAAAGGCAAAATTATCACCCGCGCGCAGGTCAGCGATCGTCCGAACAAAGGGGCGATTTACATGACCTACCAGTGGTGGATTGGTGCCTGTAACGAGCTGGTCACCGAGAACTTAAGCCCGATTACGAAAACGCCGGAGTACAAATACTGCGCCGTGCGCGTCGAACCGATCGCCGATCAGCGCGCCGCCGAGCAGTACGTGATTGACGAGTACAACAAGTTGAAAACTCGCCTGCGCGAAGCAGCACTGGCGTAATACCGCTTAAACTTACGTTAAAGGCGGCGGTATTACCCAATGCCTTTGTATCAATCCGGGAACGATCAGCCGTTTCCGGATTTTTTATACATACCCGTGCAGCCAAACCAGCCCATGTTGGTTATCAGCGACATCTTTTCAGTTGTTATTCCTCTCCAGTCACAATTGCAAATGAGAATTATCTTTACTCAATTCTCATCGCGGCCTAACGTAATAATACTTTACATTTGGCGATCAAAATTTCGGCAAGGTGAGAAATCATCGTCCGTCTAACACGTTCTATTCATGGGATATTCTGGCGCAACAAATGCAGTAACATCCCGGAAAATAGCATGTTTATAACCTCAAAGTAACTTCAGGGATTGGGAAGCATATGATTAAAAAACTATTACCTTTACTGGTATTAAGCGCAATTTCCGCCACCACCTTTGCCGCTACACCGCCAAATACGTTGGTTGTTGCCCAGGGACTGGATGATATTGTGAGTCTGGACCCGGCAGAAGCTAACGAACTCTCCAGTATTCAGACGGTACCAAGCCTGTATCAACGCGTAGTACAGCCGGACCGTAACGATCCCGCGAAAATCACGCCGATTCTGGCGGAAAGTTGGCAGGCTGACCCCGCAGCAAAAACGCTGACCATAAAACTCAAAAGCGATGCGAAATTTGCCTCCGGTAACCCGGTGCGCCCGGAAGATGTGATTTACTCTTATATCCGGGCAGTCACACTGAATAAATCTGGTGCGTTTATTCTCAATGTGCTGGGCTGGCGGCCAGAAAATATCGCCAGTCAGTTAAAGAAAATCGACGATCATACCGTCCAGGTGCAATGGAGCGCTGACGTAAGCCCAGCGCTGGCGCTGAATATTCTCTCCACGCCTATCGCCTCAATTGTTGACGAGAAGCTGGTTGCGCCAAACGCCAAAAATAACGACTTTGGCAATGAATGGCTGAAGATGCATTCTGCAGGCAGCGGTGCGTTTAAAATGCGCACTTATCAACCGCATCAGGCCATCGTAATGGAAGCCAACGCGACCTCACCGACCGGCGCACCGAAGCTGAAAAGCGTCATCATCAAAAATGTCCCCGATCCAGCAACGCGCCGCCTGCTGATCCAACAAGGCGATGCTGATATGGCACGCGATCTGGGTGCCGATCAAATCGATGCACTACAGGGTAAACCTGGCGTCAAGGTGATGAGCATTGCCTCCGCCGAACAGAACTATCTGGCCTTTAATACCGGTAACAAGGATAACCCGTTGATGGGTAATCCTGCTTTCTGGGAAGCCGCTCGCTGGTTAGTCGATTACGACGGTATCACCAAAAATCTACTGAAAGGACAATATTTTACTCATCAAAGTTTCCTGCCCGTGGGCTTTCCTGGAGCTCTGGAAGAAACACCGTTTACCTTTAATCCAGCTAAAGCCAAAGAGATCCTCGCTAAAGCCGGAATCAAAGACCCGCACTTCACGCTTGATGTCGAAAATAAACCACCATTTATTACCATCGCGCAGTCAATTCAGGCCAGCTTTGCTCAGGGCGGTGTAAAAGTTGATTTGCTGCCAGCCGCGGGGAGTCAGGTCTACTCTCGCGTTCGCGCCCACCAGCATCAGGGGGCCATTCGGATGTGGTTGCCAGATTATTTTGACGCACATTCCAACGCCAGCTCTTTCGCCTATAACGATGGCAAATCCAGCACCGTTGCTGGGTTAAATAGCTGGAAAATCCCGGAACTAAACAAAGAAACGCTGGCGGCAATTGCTGAACCGGATAACGCAAAACGTCTTGATTTGTATAAAAAGATGCAACAGGAACTGCAACGTAGTTCCCCGTATGTCTTTATTGATCAAGGCAAAACGCAAATTGTTCTGCGTGATAATGTGCAGGGTTATCAACAAGGCTTGAATGCCGATATGGTCTGGTTTGATCAGGTAACCAAATAATCCTGTATGCAACTCGCTCCCGGCTACGTTATCGGGGGCGATACCAGGGCTGGCCTGTATTGCAGGCCAGCCGCTGATTTCTCACTGTATGGAAAGATCATGTCTGCTGTTTTTTCCACTCGCATGAAATGGCGATGTAAACGTCCTCTGCTCGCACTGTTGCAGGGATTGTTTACCGTTGCTCTGACGCTGCTCGGCCTGCTGCTGATTACCTTTGCGCTTTCGGCTCTCTCACCAGTCGATCGGGTATTGCAAATCGTTGGCGATCACGCCAGCCAGTCCACCTATACTCAGGTGCGCCACCAGTTAGGGTTGGATCAGCCATTACCTGTCCAGTTCTGGCATTACCTGGTAAATCTGGCGCACGGCGATCTCGGCATCGCCAGCGCCACCGGGCAACCGGTACTCCAGGACTTGCTATCGGTGTTTCCGGCAACCATTGAGCTGGCAACGTTAGCACTTATTGTCGGTGCTACTATCGGTGTCATTGCCGGTGTACTTTGCGCCCGTTATGTTGGTTCGCCGCTGGATTTCACCGTGCGAACATTAACTCTGCTGGGAAATTCCGTCCCCATTTTTTGGCTTGGTCTGCTAATGCTGGCGCTGTTCTACGCCAGACTGCAATGGAGTGCCGGACCGGGCAGACTGGATGATATTTATCAATTCACCATTGTTCCCCGCAGCGGATTTGCGCTGTTTGATACCTGGCTTTCGGGCGATCGTGAAGCATTTATCAATGCAATCAATCATCTGATGCTGCCAGTTTTGTTACTGGCGTACTTCTCGCTCGCCAGTATTACGCGCCTGACACGTTCGGCCTGTCTTGGCGAAATGAATAAAGAATATATTTTGTTGGCGCGCGCCAAAGGGGCCAGCGAGATGACCATTTTGCTACGCCATGTTTTACCCAACATTCGCGGCACCTTGCTCACCGTCATCGCCCTCGCCTATACATCAATGCTGGAAGGCGCGGTACTGACAGAAACCGTCTTTTCCTGGCCTGGTATTGGCCGCTATCTCACTACGGCGCTGTTCGCTGGCGATACCACCGCAATCATGGGCGGTACGTTACTGACTGGCATCTGCTTTGTGTTGATAAATAACCTCACCGACCTGCTGGTCAGGCTGACCGAACCGGGGTTGCGCTGATGCCGATGTTTCTCTTTTTACGCCGTTTACGTCGTTCGCCCGCCGCGTTCGGCGGGTTGATAATTATCCTGTTATTGATACTAATTGCGCTCTTCGCGCCGTTGCTGGCGCCTCACGATCCTAACTGGCAGGATGCGGCGGCACGATTACAAGCGCCGAACAGTCAGCACTGGCTCGGTACGGACAGTTACGGGCGAGATCTACTTTCACGTTTAATCTACGGCAGCCGCCCGGCGCTGGGGCTGGTCGCATTGGTGACAATCATTACGCTCCCGGTTGGCCTGTTAATTGGCATTTTATCCGGGTACTACGGCGGTTGGCTGGAACGCGTACTGATGCGTTTTACTGACGTGGTAATGTCAATGCCGCGTTTGATTCTGGCCTTTGCATTTGTCGCCATGTTGGGACCGGGGCTGGTTAACGGCGCACTGGCGCTGGCGTTAACCACCTGGCCTGCTTATGCGCGCCAGGCACGGAGTGAAATTCAACGCCTACGACACAGTGATTATCTTGCCGCCGCAGAGATGATGGGTATCCGCGGTGGGCGTCTGTTGACTGGTCATATTTTGCCATTGTGCCTGCCATCCGCCATTGTCCGTCTGGCGCTGGATTTAGCGGGTATCATTCTGGCGGCTGCTGGTCTGGGCTTTCTTGGTCTTGGTGCTCGTCCGCCAATGGCAGAATGGGGAGCCATGATCGCCGACGGTATGCAGGTCATTTTTGATCAATGGTGGATTGCCGCCGCGCCCGGCGCAATTATCTTAATTGCCAGTCTGGCCTTTAATCTGTTGGGTGATGGCTTGCGCGATGTTCTGGAGCCGCAACATGACTGACTCACGTCTTGATATTAAGAATCTCTGCGTCGATTACCCGGGTTCCCGGGTCGTCAATAATGTCAGCTTTACATTAGGCAATGAGCGCCTGGCGCTGGTTGGTGAGTCGGGTTCAGGCAAATCAATGACCGCCCGCGCCCTGATGGGGCTGATTCGCAAACCCGGCAGGGTAACCGCAGACACACTTAACATTCTGGGGCGCAATGCGCTCACTCTCAATGCGCGTGGATGGCAGCAGTTGCGCGGTAACGATATCGCGATGGTATTGCAAGATCCGCGTTATGCACTTAATCCAGTGAAGACGGTAAAAGCGCAACTGGAAGAGGCAATTACGCTCCATCAACGCCTTAATCGCTGCGAAAAAGAAGAGAAAATAAATACCGCGATTCAGGCCGTCGGCCTCAATACTCGAGTGTTACAAAACTATCCCCGTGAACTCTCTGGCGGAATGGGACAGCGAGTGATGATTGCAATGGCGCTCATCAACGATCCCCAGGTGTTGATTGCCGATGAACCGACATCGGCACTGGATGTTCGCCTGCGCAATCAGATTCTGGAACTCCTGGTTACTCAATGTGAACAACGGCAGATGGCAATGTTGCTGATCAGTCACGACCTGCCATTAGTCGCACAATTTTGCCATCGGGTGATGGTGATGTATCAGGGAAATAAGATAGATGAAATGCGCGCCGACGCACTCCCCACGGCAACGCATCCTTACACACGCACACTGTGGACTTGCCGCCCGAATGCGCAAACTTACGGGCAGATATTACCAACGCTGGACAGGACGGCGATGACGCAGGAGAAATACCATGACGGTCGTTGAAATTAATCACTTGCAGGTTACTTTTGCTGAGAAAACCGCAGTTTCCGCCGCCAGTTTTTCAGTTAATGCTGGCGAGACATTTAGTTTAATTGGCGAATCTGGCTGCGGAAAATCCACCATCTTACGCGTACTGGCTGGATTACTACGCGACTGGCACGGTCAGGTATCACTGCTTGGGCACGCCATCAAACCAGGAATGCGTTTTCAGGGCGATCTCCGCCGCAATGTGCAAATGGTGTTTCAGGATCCCTACGCCTCGCTGCATCCCAACCATACTTTGTGGCGAACACTGGCTGAACCACTCAAAATTCGTGGCGAAAGCGAAATAGAAAAACGCGTCCAGACTGTACTGGAACAGGTTGGCTTACCTTTCGACGCCGCTCGTCGCTACCCACATCGGCTTTCCGGTGGTCAGCGGCAACGCGTGGTTATCGCCCGCGCGCTGTTGTTACGGCCACAGCTTCTCCTGCTGGATGAGCCCACCTCGGCGCTGGATATGTCGGTACAAGCGGAAATTCTTAATTTATTGAATCAACTGAAGCGGGAGCACCAAATGACGTATCTGCTGGTCAGCCACGATGCCGATGTCATCGCACATATGTCTGACCGTGCGGCAATGATGACCGGGGGGAAAATTCAACGATTTTTCGATCGCAACGCCCTGGAAAAAGGTGAGCATCGGATGGATTAACCACCTTACATCGCATTAAATCATTCGGCCTGCGAGTCTTTTTACAGTTGTTTTTTTGTCCAGCCGAACACTTTATACTGTCTATTCCCTACCAGACTTCATTATCAAAATGAAAAAAATTATCACTTTGATGTTGTTTTTAACATTCTTTGCCCACGCGAACGATTCCGAACCTGGCAGCCAATATGTAAAGGCGGCAGAAGCCGGAGACCGACGCGCACAATATTTTCTTGCCGACAGCTGGTTTAGCTCCGGCGATTTGAGCAAAGCCGAATATTGGGCACAGAAAACCGCTGACAGCGGTGATGCCGATGCCTGCGCGCTGTTGGCGCAGATCAAAATCACCAATCCGGTCAGCCTGGACTATCCACAAGCAAAAGTGCTTGCCGAGAAAGCCGCGCAAGCAGGCAGTAAAGAAGGTGAAGTGACGTTGGCGCATATTCTGGTGAATACCCAGGCGGGTAAACCGGATTATCCGAAGGCGATTTCGCTGTTAGAAAACGCCTCGGAAGATCTGGAAAACGACTCCGCCGTCGATGCCCAGATGTTGCTTGGTTTGATTTACGCTAATGGCGTGGGCATTAAGGCCGACGATGACAAAGCGACCTGGTATTTCAAACGCAGCTCCGCAATTTCCCGCACCGGTTATTCCGAGTACTGGGCGGGAATGATGTTCTTAAACGGTGAAGAGGGGTTTATTGAGAAGAACAAACAAAAGGCGCTGCACTGGTTGAACCTGAGCTGTATGGAAGGGTTTGATACCGGATGTGAAGAGTTTGAGAAATTAACCAACGGTTAAAGTAGGCCTGATAAGACGAGTTATGCGTCGCATCAGGCATTGATGTCGGATGCGGCGTAAACGCCTTATCCGACCTACAAAAATCATGCTAAATCGAGCTATTGCTCAGTCTGGCGTAGGCTTGATAAGACGCGTTACGCGTCGCATCAGGCATCCACACATTGCCGGGTGGATATAATCCCCCGGCAATCTTCAATTACTGATCCGCTGTCTTATCAAATTTGCCCAGCATTTCACGCTCGTAGGCCAGCGCCTTTTTGCGGTCAAATTTGTGCTCCCACTTGGCAATCACTAGCACCGCCAGCGCGTTACCCACCACGTTCAGCGCGGTACGCGCCATATCCAGGATGCGGTCAACACCGGCAATAAACGCCAGACCTTCCAGCGGGATCCCCACGCTACCCAGCGTTGCCAGCAGCACCACAAACGACACGCCCGGCACGCCAGCAATCCCTTTCGAGGTCACCATCAGCGTCAGCACCAGAATGATTTCCTGCCAGATAGACAGGTCGATGCCATACAACTGAGCAATAAAGATGGCGGCAATACTTTGATACAGCGTTGAACCATCAAGGTTAAAAGAATACCCGGTCGGCACCACGAAACTGGTGATCGACGCTGGCGCGCCGTAAGCTTCCATCTTCTCAATAATTCGTGGCAGCACGCTTTCAGAGCTGGCAGTGGAGTACGCCAGAATCAACTCATCTTTCAGAATACGAATCAGGATCCAGACGCTTAACCCACAAATTCGCGCCACAATCCCCAGCACGACCAGCGCGAAGAACAGAATGGCGAAATGCACCAGTAGTACCAGCTTCGCCAGCGGCCACAGGGAAGAGAAGCCAAAGTTGGCCACCGTCACGGCAATCAACGCAAACACACCCACCGGCGCGTAACGCATCACCATATGGGTAACTTTAAACATGGTTTCAGAGATGGAACGAAACACGGTGACCAGCGGTTCACGATGCGCCGCAGGCAGAGACGAAAGCCCAAGACCAAACAGTACCGAGAAGAAGATAATCGGTAGCATTTCGCCTTTTGCCATCGACGCCACAATATTCGTCGGCACCAGCGACAAAATCGTCCCCATAATACCGTGGGAACTGCTTTGTACCGCTTCCGTCGTGCTCTGGTATTTCGAGATATCGACGGTCGCCAGCTGCGACATATCCACCCCGGCACCGGGCTGAAAAACATTCGCCAGCGTGATCCCAAGAACAATGGCAACAGTAGTAATCAACTCGAAGTAGATAATGGTTTTCGCACCAATGCGCCCGAGCTGTTTGGCATCACCAACACCCGCGATACCCACCACCAGCGTGGAGATGACAATTGGCACCACAATCATTTTGATCAGGTGGATAAAGATATCACCCGCCGGAGAAAGCAAATTGGCAACCAGCCATTCGCGACTATCGCTATGGTAGTGCAGGTAGCTTCCCAGGAGAATGCCCAGCACCATGGCAAACAGAATCTGCCAGGCCAGGCTGAATTTTATATTTTTCATATGAATGACTTCCTCAATGGAGCGCCGTTCCCCGTTCAGAAACGTGAGAACGTGACATACTGCCAGGGCATGAATTGTGTTGCGTTGGTTTGTAGAGTTTTTTAACGCTTATGATCAGTATCATTTGCGCGGCATGTTGCGCAACCCTTTAACAACAGAGCTTTTCGCTGCATTAATGCATAATAACGCGAGTTTATGGCAAGATAGTTGAATAACTATTTGTTATGGAAAGATTTTTATTTGTTTAAAATGCAATAATTGTGTTTTGTGATTATTTTTTAACTACGTTCATTCGGTTATTATTTAAACAACTCAATAACATAATCTTCAACATACAGTGACTATTCCGATCGCCGCTGCAGCAGTTTTGCCATATTAATCGACTCCACCAGTTGTGCCCGATTGACCCGAGATGAGTTTAAATCCATCACTTTTTGCCATAGTTCGATGGCTTGCGCGTAGTTTGCCTGCATAAACGCATCGGAGGCCAGCAGCATCAGAGCGGTGATTTCATTACTGTCCAGCGCGAGGGATTTGTCGATCATCGCGCGAGTCTGAGCGGTCATATGCTGACCCTCCTGGTAATAAAGCACCGTTGCCAACGCCGCGTATAATTCAGCATTTTCACCGCGCAGTCGTAACGCCTGGCGGTATGCCAGCAGCGCGTGGCTATAATCGTTTTGCCACAGGTAATACTCGCCCAGTAACGCCCACTGTTCACTGCTTTGTGGATTGACGCGGATTTTATTCTGCAATACCTGAAGCTGTGCTTCCGGCGTTTGTTGGCTGGCAAACTGATGCAACGGATCGCGTTGACGTTGATACTCCGCACGCACTGCCGCCCATTTCGGACTTAGCAGATAACCGCCGATACAGAGAAATACCATCAAAATCGTGAGTGTTGTCAGCATTTTCACTGGTATTTGAGGCTGTTTCATTGCTTCTTCCTCACCTGCCAGAGGATCAGCGCCACCATCAACAACACCACCACTGGCAGCGCCCATAACACCAGTGTCTGACCGGTTAACGGTGGGTTGTAGCGAACAAAATCACCGTAGCGTTCGGTCATCCAGCCAATGATTTCAGCTTCGCTTTTCCCCTCCGCCACCATGCTGTAAACCTGATGGCGCATACTGACCGCCACCGGCGCGTTGGATTCCAGTAAGTTCTGATTCTGGCACTGCGGACAACGTAACTGGCTGGCAATACTTAACGCCTGTTCCTGTTGTTGCGGATTGGCGAATTGCCAGGTGTCTACGACCTGAGCGTGTACAAAGCCAGCAAACAGCAGCAGTAACATGAGAAACCGTTTATTCATTGCGCGTTCTCCTCCGCAATCCGCTTAATAACGCGCCCACAATCATCAACAATCCACCGCCCCAAACCCAGCGCACACCGCTTTGTACATACAAACGAAATGCGTAACGATCCGCTCCGGTTTTCTCTCCCATGACCGCATACCAGTCATGGATGCCGTTCCAGCGAATCGACGGTTCCATCATTTGCTGACGGCGTGCCTCATAAAAGCGCCGCTCTGGCGTCAATTCGCCAATGCGTTGCTGATGGTCAAACAACGCCACTATCGCTTTTTCGCTGGTGTAATTGCCTTTAGCCTGTAGATCGAGACGCTCAAAACGGAAGGTGTAGCCTGCCAGCGTCACTTCCTGCCCCGGCTGTAAATTCAGACTGATTTCCTGACGACTAACGCTGGAAACCACGATACCGGCGGCAAACAGCAACACACCGGAATGCGCCAGTAGCGCCGGAAGCTGTGCGCGTTTGCCAGAAACATACGCCGCCAGCACAATCACCACCAACATCAGCAAACCGAACGGCAACGTCGCACGGTTAAAATACGGCGCGCCAACGGAGAGGCGTCCCCAGCCCAGCAGGCCGTAAATCATCGGATAAAGCGTTCCCACCAGCACGATCAGTAGCACTGCGCAAAACAGCAACAGCGTAGCGAGGATTAACATTTCCCGCGATAACCCCGAAAAACGCACCGCCGGGCCACCGTCCCGCACTCGCCAGCCATACAGAGCCAGAGACGCCAGGCTAATCAGCGCAAACAGGCTGAACAACGGCACGGCACGCACGTTATCCAGCGCGAACGCATGGACTGAAACCAGAATGCCGGAACGCACAATCAACGTGCCCAGTAGCGACAGCATCAGGGTAACTATCGCCAGCAGCAGAGACCAGTGACGGAAAATTCCCCGCTGACGTGTCAAAGACAAACTGTGTAGCAACGCGGTAGATGAAAGCCAGGGTAATAACGACGCGTTTTCAACCGGATCCCAAAACCACCAACCGCCCCAGCCCAGTTCGCAATAAGCCCACCAGGAACCGAGAATGATCCCTGCGGTTAATGCGCACCAGCCAGGCAGCGCCCATCGCCAGCAAACCCGGGCACTGGCGGCATCAAAATCGCCACGCAATAAACTCGCCAACGCCACGCTCGCCGCCACCATCAAACCGCCATAGCCGAGATAAAGCAGCGGCGGATGGAAGATAAGACCTGGATGTTGCAGCATTGGGTTGAGATCGCGCCCTTCTATTGCGGGCGGAAATATCCGCACAAAAGGATCGGACCATCCGACAACAAACAGCAGCAGCGCGGCAAGTATCAGCGATAAAACCGTTAACGTGAGTGGAAATAGCGGATCGGTTTGCTGCCGATAATGCCAGGCAAACAATGCGCTCCAGGCAGAAAGCAACAGCACCCAAAGCAACAGCGAACCTTCATGACCACCCCATACTGCCGCCAGTTTGAGTTCCCACGACAGCAGGCTGTAACTATGTTGGGCGACGTAAATGACCGAGAAATCGCTGGAGAGAAAACAAAAAGTAAGAATGGCAAACGCCAGCAGTAGCAGCGCGAACTGCGCCAGAATGCCAATGCAGGCAAGCCGCATCATACCAGGCCAGCGCAACCTCACGCCCACGACAGTCGTCAGAGGGGTCAACACATTGACCCCAAGACTTAACAACAGCGCCAGAAAACCGACTTCAGGAAGGAATACGTCCAGAAACCACCTCTTTTCTGGCTTACGCCACCGTCAACTGCCCGGCGTAGAGAATGAAAAAGCGCAGCATCAACACCCCAACCAGGCTGGCGCCACACGCCGCCAGTACGGCAGATATGCCTGAACTGCGATTTACCCACGGTTTGAGCAACATCGGCACAATCAGTCCCAGCCCGGCGACGCCAAGCCAGAACCACCATGTCCAGAAACCGCCGCCCAATGCCGCTGCCAGCGCACGTACCTTACCGTCATCGCCCAGCGCCAGACCGACGAAAAAGGCCACCAGCAGGAAAATTTCTCCCCATACCACAGGAATTTCCATGCGGTGAACAAAGTGCGCTTCCGTGGAATGCGGATTACTGCGCTGACGTATCGCCATCGCTAACAGCACCATCGCCGCGCCGGATGAAACCCCGGAGAACAAGAACAGCACCGGCAGGATCGGGTTATTGAGGAACGGATACGATTTCAGCGCCGACAGCAAAAAGCCGGTATACGCCCCCAGTAATACCGCCAGTACCAGCATCAACGTTTCCAGTCCACGATGTACGGGCGTCAGCAGGTTCAGAACCTTTTGAACGATCCCCAGCTTCGGCAGCCAACGTTGTTGCAGGGTAAGCAAATCGTGTTCAAAGATTTTCGCCAGCCACAGCACCAGCACCACCATGTAGAGCTGAAACAGCATCACCCCCATCGACATCACTGAGGTAAAGCTGTAATGGAACATCAGCTTCCAGAAAGTCCACGGACGTGCCAGGTGGAAAACGAGGATCAATAAACCAAGGATCACCGCGCCAGGCCCGACAATCAGCGTAGTGCGCAGTAGCGTACTGTCCGCGCCGCCTGCCTGTGGGTAGAAACGGCGCAGCAGTACCGCCAGCGTGACCAGACCGGCGGAAATACCAACTAAAAACAGATAGATGGCAATCGGCCAGTCCCATACCAACGATTCAAAATGAAATGCGGAAACCTGGGTCATTGACTCACCTCCCCGTATTTAAACGGCACGCGATACAGCTTCGGTTTGGTTCCCAGCGCCAGCTTGTAGCGGTAAGTGGGTTTCTGACGCAGCAGTTTTGAAATTTCACTGTTGGGATCGTCCAGGTTGCCAAAAGTCAGCGCTTTCGTTGGACATGCCTCAACACAGGCGGGCAGCTTACCTGCCTGCAGATTGGTTTTGCGGCAGAAGTCGCATTTGTCCACAGTCTTCGTGACCGGATGGATAAAGCGTACGCGGTACGGGCATGCAGCGATGCAATACTGGCAACCGACGCAGAGATCCGGGTTAACATCGACAATCCCGCTGGCGGCATCGCGAAAAGAAGCGCCAGTCGGGCAGACGTCAACGCACGGCGCATGGTCGCAGTGCTGACACGACTTACGGAAGAAACGGTATTTCACATCAGGAAATTCGCCCTGCGGTTCACTGCGAATAATTGTCAGCCGCGAGACGCCTTCCGGCACTTTATTGACTTCCCGACAAGCATCCATACAAGCGGTACAGCCGATACATAACGACTCGTCATGCACCATGCCGTAACGCACGCCGTTAATATTCAACGTTTTCGCCACCACACGCCCTGCAGTGCCGCTGGCTGCCGCCAACACGCCGACGCCGGTGAGAAACTGGCGACGTGACAAACTCATGGCTGCTCCTTAAGCAATGGAACAGACGCCGGGTTAAAGTTCGGATTGGTACGTTGATCGCTATGGCAATCGACGCAAATCTTAATCCGTCCTTTATCACTTAACGTCTGCATCGTGTCTTGCTGAGGATGCAGGGAATGGCAGCTGGCGCACGCCACTTTGGTCACGTGAACATCGTGCGGCCAGAACGCTTTTTGCAACTGTTCCGGTAAATGGCAGGACAGACAAACGCTGTTCTGTTCCCCGACCTTGTACATCGGCTCATTAAAGCGCATCACATCTTTCACCCCCTCGCGGTGTTGTGGTGACGGCTGGCCGTGACAGTTGGTACAGGTGACCGGCAGCTTGTTATTTGGGTTGATAGCGGAAGCATGTTTGCCATGCATACCTTCAGTGTCTGGCTTATGACAGTCCAGACAGGCAGCATCCGGGTTACGCTGCCGGGTGACTTCGTAGCGATCATCAGATGCCTGTGCCGCAGGGGTAGCGGTAATTCCGTGCAGGCTCCACAACAGGCCCGACACCAGCACCCCAGCAGTTAATAACGAACGTAATACGCTCATATTCACTCCATTGTGTTTTCCGCCCCTTACGAGGCGGAACGGGGGTTATTGGCTTAACAGACCGTTTTTACGCGCCTGCTCTTCCCACTGCGGGATCACCGTTTTGATGAAGTCCTGCTTCTCAGCCTTGATTTGCTCCATATTCAGGCCAATTGCCTGCTGGGCTTTCTCTTTGGTCGAGATATCCGGGATCTGGATTTCATGGGTGATACCTTTAGTCGCTAACAGACGCGCCAGTTTGGTACGAGCATCCGCGGCTTTATCCATTGCCGTGCCGAGCATCCGTAAACCTTCTTCCGGGGCATGCATATGAATGCCATGGGAAGCGATCGCCAGATCCCAGCGCCATTGCGCATGACGAATATCATCCTGAATCGGTTTCATTTCGGCGGCAGTCGCACCAGCATCCAGCGCCGCTTTCGCTTCGAAGTGAGCGTGAACCAGTTGATCTTCCACCTTGATTTTCAGGTCATTAATCGACTGTTTACGCTCCGCGACTACTTTTTGCAGCGTAGCTTTGTCCTGGGTATGGCAGTTCGCACAGGTCTGAGCGAAGTTATCAAACGGATTGCCAATCTTATGATCGGTATAGAGTTTGCCTTCAGCGTTTTGTACTTTCGGCATGTGGCAGTCGATGCAAGTCACGTTATTTTTGCCGTGAATGCCTGCGCTCCAGGTTTCATATTCCGGGTGCTGGGCTTTCAGCATCGGCGTTTTCGACAGGGCGTTGGTCCAGTCAGAGAAGGCAATTTTGTCGTAATACTGCTCCATATTTTCGACTTTCATACCGTTATCCCACGGGAATTTAACGGCTTTATCTTTGCCATCGAAGTAATACTCCACGTGGCACTGACCACAGACCATCGATTGCTGATCGAAGCGCCCACCTTTTTCAAACGGCTTGCCAATAGCATTCATTGCACGTTCGGCATACGGACGTGAAAGAGTTAGCTCCGGCTTGCCTTTAGCAAATTCTGGTGAAGCAGTGTTATGGCAGTCGGCACAACCTAAGTTGTTGACGATCTCCGGGCCGCCGCGCGCCCATTTACCGTGGAAATAGCCGTCTTCTCCTTCTTTCTGGATCAGACGCGCCACGTCCGGGCTTTTACAACTCCAGCAGGCCATAGGCATCGTGCCGTCTTCGGCGTTTTTTGGCGCGCCAGTACGCAGAGTTTCGCGAACATCGGTGATGGCATAAGCATGACCACGCGGCTTGTTGTAATCACGGGAGAAAGGATATCCCGCCCATAAAATCACCAGCCGGGGATCTTCCGCCAGTGCGTCAACACGCTCTGACAGTTCCGAGGTCGCTTTCCAGGAGAGATATTGATCGGGATGTTGCGGGGCGAAAGTTTCATTCTTCGCTTCCACAGTTACAGGTTTCGCGGGAGATGCCGTTTGTTCAGCGTGAACAGAAGTGAAAAAGAAAAAAGGAATCAATAAGCTGAAGAAACGGCGTGCGTTGGTTTTTATCCTTGTCATAGGGGCTTCATCCAAATTGCGCCATTAAGGCAATGGCAGTTTTTATTGTTTTTTCATGACAGTAACCGCACATACACTGCCATGACATTGCTCGCCCTTATGTGTAACAAATAACCACACTTAGAATGTTGTTTTTAATCAATTGTAAGTGCATGTAAAATACCACTTTAGAGTTAGTGATTATTATCCCCTTTTTCAAGCAGATGCATAACTGCATGTTCCTCAAAGAATTAATCAACTTTTGTTGGTGACCTTCAAAAATTCCCCTGCCTCTTATTTGCACAATTCTGCTTTTGCGTGATCTGCCGCCCAAATACTAAACAAAACTACCAATACCCCTACATTTAACTCTTATGCCACATATTATTAACATCCAACAAGGAGAACAAAAGCATGAGTCAAATTCATAAACACCCTATTCCTGCCAACATCGCAGACCATTGCCTGATAAACCCTCAGCAGTACGAGGCGATGTATCAACAATCTATTAACGCACCAGATACTTTTTGGGGCGAACAGGGAAAAATTCTCGACTGGATCAAGCCGTATCAGAAGGTGAAGAACACCTCTTTTGCCCCTGGCAATGTCTCAATTAAATGGTACGAAGACGGCACGTTGAATCTGGCGGCGAACTGCCTTGACCGCCACCTGCAAGAAAACGGCGATCGTACCGCCATCATCTGGGAAGGCGACGACGCCAGCCAGAGCAAACATATCAGCTATAAAACACTGCACCGCGATGTATGTCGCTTCGCCAATACCCTACTCGATCTCGGCATTAAAAAAGGCGATGTGGTGGCAATTTACATGCCGATGGTACCGGAAGCCGCAGTTGCGATGCTGGCTTGCGCGCGTATTGGTGCGGTGCATTCGGTGATTTTCGGCGGCTTCTCGCCGGAAGCGGTTGCCGGGCGCATTATCGATTCCAGCTCACGATTGGTTATCACATCCGATGAAGGCGTGCGCGCCGGGCGTAGCATTCCACTGAAGAAGAACGTCGATGATGCGCTGAAAAATCCGAACGTCACCAGCGTAGAACATGTGGTGGTACTGAAGCGCACTGGCGGAAAAATCGACTGGCAGGAAGGGCGCGATCTGTGGTGGCATGACCTGATTGCGCAAGCGAGCGATCAGCACCAGGCGGAAGAGATGAACGCCGAAGATCCGCTGTTTATTCTCTATACCTCCGGTTCTACCGGTAAGCCGAAAGGCGTGCTGCACACCACCGGCGGTTATCTGGTGTACGCGGCGACCACCTTTAAATATGTCTTTGATTATCATCCTGGCGATATCTACTGGTGCACCGCCGATGTGGGCTGGGTTACCGGGCACAGTTATTTGCTTTACGGTCCGCTGGCCTGCGGCGCAACCACGTTAATGTTTGAAGGCGTGCCCAACTGGCCGACGCCTGCCCGTATGGCGCAGGTGGTGGACAAGCATCAGGTCAATATTCTCTATACCGCGCCTACAGCAATTCGCGCGTTGATGGCAGAAGGCGATAAAGCGATTGAAGGCACCGACCGCTCGTCGCTGCGTATTCTCGGTTCCGTGGGCGAGCCCATTAACCCGGAAGCGTGGGAGTGGTACTGGAAAAAGATCGGCAATGAGAAGTGCCCGGTAGTCGATACCTGGTGGCAGACCGAAACTGGCGGTTTCATGATCACACCGCTGCCTGGCGCTACCGAACTGAAAGCCGGTTCAGCGACGCGTCCGTTCTTCGGCGTACAACCTGCGCTAGTTGATAACGAAGGTAACCCGCTGGAAGGCGCAGCCGAAGGCAGTCTGGTGATCACCGATTCCTGGCCGGGTCAGGCACGTACGCTGTTTGGCGATCATGAACGCTTTGAACAGACCTATTTCTCCACCTTCAAAAATATGTACTTCAGCGGCGACGGCGCGCGTCGTGATGAAGATGGTTATTACTGGATCACCGGGCGTGTGGACGATGTGCTGAACGTCTCCGGTCATCGTCTGGGGACAGCGGAGATTGAGTCGGCACTGGTAGCGCATCCGAAAATTGCCGAAGCCGCCGTAGTGGGTATTCCGCACAATATTAAAGGTCAGGCGATTTACGCCTACGTCACGCTTAATCACGGGGAGGAGCCGTCACCAGAACTGTACGCAGAAGTCCGCAACTGGGTGCGTAAAGAGATTGGCCCGCTGGCGACGCCAGACGTGCTGCACTGGACCGACTCCCTGCCAAAAACCCGCTCCGGCAAAATTATGCGCCGTATTCTGCGCAAAATTGCGGCGGGCGATACCAGCAACCTGGGCGATACCTCGACGCTTGCCGATCCTGGCGTAGTCGAGAAGCTGCTTGAAGAAAAGCAGGCTATCGCAATGCCCTCATAACCCGCAATTGCCCGATGCGAGTCGGTAACGGTTTGTAGGCCTGATAAGACGCGACAGCATCGCATCAGGCATTGATTGCCGGATGCGGCGTAAACGCCTTATCCGGCCTACATTCGGCAAGGGTTACCCAAGCGTTAACCTTCTCCCATAAGGGAGCAGGAACTAAAACAATCCCTACATTACCTCTGGAGAATCTGTGATGAATGGTACGATTTATCAGCGGATAGAAGACAATGCGCATTTCAGGGAGTTAGTCGAAAAACGGCAACGGTTTGCCACCATCCTGTCGATTATTATGCTGGCAGTTTATATCAGCTTTATTTTACTGATCGCCTTTGCACCCGGCTGGCTCGGCACTCCGCTGAATCCGAACACCAGCGTCACACGCGGTATTCCCGTCGGTGTTGGAGTGATTGTTATCTCCTTTGTACTCACTGGTATCTACATCTGGCGGGCAAATGGCGAATTCGACCGTCTTAACAACGAAGTCCTGCATGAGGTACAAGCGTCATGAAAAGAGTCCTGACGGCGCTTGCCGCCACACTCCCTTTCGCAGCTAACGCTGCGGATGCTCTTAGCGGGGCCGTTGAGCGCCAGCCAACGAACTGGCAGGCGATTATTATGTTCCTGATTTTCGTCGTGTTTACGCTCGGTATTACTTACTGGGCGTCAAAACGCGTACGTTCCCGTAGCGACTACTACACCGCAGGCGGCAATATCACCGGCTTCCAGAACGGGCTGGCGATTGCCGGTGACTATATGTCCGCCGCCTCATTTTTGGGGATCTCCGCGCTGGTATTTACTTCCGGCTATGACGGTCTGATCTACTCACTGGGCTTCCTGGTCGGTTGGCCCATCATTCTGTTCCTGATTGCCGAACGTCTACGTAATCTGGGCCGCTATACCTTTGCGGACGTAGCCTCTTATCGCCTGAAACAGGGGCCGATCCGAATTCTTTCGGCTTGCGGTTCTCTGGTAGTCGTGGCGCTTTATCTTATCGCCCAGATGGTCGGCGCGGGTAAATTGATCGAGCTACTGTTCGGTCTTAACTATCACATCGCAGTCGTGTTGGTCGGCGTACTGATGATGATGTACGTTCTGTTTGGCGGCATGTTAGCAACCACCTGGGTACAGATTATCAAAGCCGTTCTGTTGCTGTTCGGTGCCAGTTTTATGGCCTTTATGGTGATGAAACACGTCGGCTTTAGTTTCAACAATCTGTTCAGCGAAGCGATGGCGGTACACCCAAAAGGTACAGACATCATGAAACCAGGCGGTCTGGTAAAAGATCCTATCTCTGCTCTGTCGCTGGGTCTCGGTTTGATGTTTGGTACGGCAGGTTTACCGCATATTCTGATGCGCTTCTTTACGGTCAGCGATGCCCGCGAAGCGCGTAAGAGCGTGTTCTACGCCACAGGATTTATGGGCTACTTCTATATCCTGACCTTTATTATCGGTTTTGGCGCGATCATGCTGGTTGGTGCAAACCCGGAATATAAAGATGCTGCGGGTAAGTTGATTGGCGGCAATAACATGGCGGCGGTTCATCTGGCGAATGCGGTGGGCGGTAACCTGTTCCTCGGCTTTATTTCAGCCGTTGCTTTTGCCACTATCCTCGCGGTAGTTGCAGGTCTGACGCTGGCAGGCGCGTCGGCGGTTTCTCATGACCTGTATGCCAACGTCTTCAAAAAAGGCGCAACTGAACGTGAAGAACTGCGGGTATCAAAAATCACCGTGCTGATCCTCGGCGTAATTGCCATTATCCTCGGCGTGCTGTTTGAGAATCAGAACATCGCCTTCATGGTGGGTCTGGCATTTGCCATCGCGGCGAGCTGTAACTTCCCAATTATTCTGCTTTCCATGTACTGGTCGAAGCTGACGACACGTGGCGCGATGATGGGCGGCTGGTTAGGTCTGATTACAGCAGTGGTGTTGATGATCCTCGGGCCAACGATTTGGGTACAAATTCTCGGCCACGAAAAAGCCATTTTCCCGTATGAATACCCCGCGCTGTTCTCAATCAGCGTGGCATTCCTCGGCATCTGGTTCTTCTCGGCAACCGATAATTCAGAGGAAGGCGCGCGCGAGCGTGAACTATTCCGCGCGCAATTTATCCGCTCCCAGACGGGTTTTGGCGTAGAGCAAGGTCGCGCACATTAATTTCCCATCGTCCAACCGATAAAAGGTGCGATTTATCGCACCTTTTTCAGATTAAGTCGGGCAAAGTCACGTCGCTTTCGGCCTACTGATTTTCCTCAATCAGCAACGCTTCCAGTAAATCGAGATCGTGCAGCAATTTTTGCAGTGTTTCATTGCTGATCTCCCGTGTGGCGCGCAAGTGGTACAGTTCTGCGCGTTCGGAACGCAACGCCGCCAGACGGAAACGCCGCTCCAGGTTTTCTTCCAGAATTGAACTTTCGACATCGTTCCGCCCATCGGCGCGACGACGCAAGTTACCAATGACACGAGAGCTGACTTCAGTGAGCAACTGGTTGTCAATATTCTCTTCGGTGTCTGCCGCCAGTCGTTCTTCCATTTTCTGGATCGCTACAATTGCTACTTCTGCGGTTGCAGCACGCGCAATGCGCTCCTCTTTCAACTGCTGCGAATGATCCGCGACTTCAATGTGTTGCAGCAGAACAGGCAACATCACCACGCCGACAAACAGCGAGAAGAGAATGACGCCAGCCGCCAGGAAGACCAACTCATAACGCGCCGGGAAGACGTTGCCATCCGGCAACAGCAGCGGAATAGAGAGCACACCGGCCAGAGTGATCGCCCCGCGCACCCCAGCGAAAGAAGCGATCAGGATTTCTCGTGTGGTCCACGAACCAAACTCCATCGGCTTCCTCTTCAGGAAACGGTTGCTGAACTTTTTCATCGTCCACAGCCAGCCAAAACGAACCAGCATTAACGCCGCATAAATCAGGATAATGTCGGTAAACAGCATCCAGATTTCGACGTTAGGGTCGATTTCAGCCGCCATCAGCGATGTCTCCAGAATGCCAGGCAATTGCAGCCCCAACAACAAGAACACCATGCCGTTAAAGACAAACTCCAGCATCGACCAGGTGCTGTTAGCACGCAGACGCATCGCCAGCGGCGCACGGCGCATTACGCCGGAACGAGTGATGGTCATCCCAGCGGCAACCGCCGCGAGAATGCCGGAAACGCCAATATGTTCAGCAATCAGATAAGAAGCGAACGGCAGCAGGAACAGCAGTACGATTTGCGTTGCAGGCTCATCGCCGCCCCAGCGGCTCAGGAAACGCAACGAGCGACCATACAACCAACTCACCACAAAGCCCGCGAGAATACCGCCAATCGCCACTTTCATAAATTCAACCGTCGCACCGCCGACGGTAAAGATCATGGTTCCCATCGCGACTGCCACAGCAAATTTCAGCGACACCAGACCGGAGGCGTCATTCATCAACGCTTCGCCCTGCAAAATGCCCATGATTTTTTTCGGAATGCGCCCTTCACCAACAATCCCGGAGAGCGCTACGGCATCGGTTGGAGAGAGAACGGCCGCCAGCGCAAAGGCAGGAACCAGCGGGATACCCGGCACAACCCAGTAAATAAGAAAGCCAATGCCGACGACGGTAACCACCACCAATGCCAGCGCAAGGCCGAAAATCTCCCGACCATGTTCGAGAAATTCGCGGGTCGGCGTTTTCCAGCCATCCGCAAACAGCAGCGGCGGGATAAATAAGACTAAAAAGAGTTCTGGGTCAAACTCCACATGCAAACCAAATGTCGGCCACGCCAGTAGCGCACCAATGGCGATTTGCATAAGCGGAAGCGGGATCTGAAAGGGCATGACACGAGTGACTACCCCGGACAGCGAGACCACGAGGGTCATTATCAGTATGGTGAAGAAGATTTCCATGTGTTCCCTGTTTGCGATGTTTTTTATGATCTGAGAAAGGCGTTATACCCGGATTCTCAGTTTTTCAGAATATCGCAAAAGCTCACACAATGTGCGGGGAAAATAAAAACGGGCAACACTTGTCGCCCGTTTTCAGAATCATATTAAAAATCAGATAGCCCCCCCCCCTGCGTAGAAGGCCACCAGTGCCACGGCGATGACGACCGTACCGATGTTCAACTTACGCCATTCGCCGGAAACCAGACGACCAATCACCAGAGTTGCGAAACCAATCATGATGCCAGTCACGATGTTACAGGTCAGGACAATGAACACCGCCGTGACCAGTCCCGCCATCGCATCGACAAAATCAGCAAAGTCGATTTTCGCCACGTTGCTCAGCATCAGCAGGCCAACGTACATCAGCGCCGGAGCCGTTGCGTACCCCGGAACGAGATAAGAGAGCGGAGAGAGGAACAGAATCAGCAGGAACAGCACGCCAACGGTGATAGCCGTCAAACCGGTTTTACCGCCCGCCGCCGTACCCGCCGCAGACTCGATGTATACCGCTGCCGGAGCTGCCCCCACCAGACCAGAGAAGATGCTGCTCATAGAGTCAGTGGTCAGTGCTTTCCCGCCGTCGATGATTTGCCCATCTTTATCCAGCAAGTTAGCCTGCCCGGCTACCGCACGGATAGTCCCGGTAGCATCAAAAACCGCCGTCATCACCAGCGCCAGCACGCTTGGCAGGACTACCGGATTCAGCGCGCCCATAATATCCAGGCTACCAATCAGCGAATTGCCGTTTTCGTCGCTCAATGAAGGCATGGCGAAAATGCCGGAGAAGTGGACATTAGGATCGAAGATCAGACCAACAATCGAGATACCGATAATGGTCAACAGAATACCACCAGGCACTTTCAGTTTTTCCAGTCCGATGATCACCGCCAGGCCGACCAGCGACATCATCACCGGGAAAGTCGTGAAATCACCCAGCGCGACGGGCAGACCATCAAGCGGGTTTTTAATCACCAGGCCAACGCCATTGGCGGCAATCAGCAGCAGGAACAGGCCGATACCAATCCCTGTACCGTGCGCCACGCCATGTGGCAGGTTGCGTAAGATCCAGCTACGGATGCCCGTTGCCGAGATGACCGTAAACAGCACGCCCATCAAAAATACGGCGCCCAGCGCAACCGGAACGCTAATATGTTGTCCCAATACCAGGCTGAATGCCGTAAATGCGGTCAGGGAGATGGCGCAGCCGATTGCCAACGGCAGATTGGCCCACAGCCCCATTGCGATAGAACCCAGTCCGGCGACCAGACAGGTCGCTACGAAAACCGCTGCTGGCGGGAAACCCGCCTTACCCAACATGCCCGGAACAACGATAACCGAATAGACCATCGCCAGAAATGTTGTTAACCCGGCAACCACTTCCTGACGGACAGTGCTTCCACGTTGTGAAATTTTAAACCAGGCGTCGAGAGAACCGCCGGTACGCGCTGATGGCGTAGACATAAGAAAACATCCCCTGAGAGTTTATTTTTCGTCAAGATGCGTGGCGGACAATCCCCTGCCAGCAAAACGTTATCTTCCTGCTTCAGGTTTGCGACAATCTGGGGCGTCGCAAAAAAGCAAACGTTTAGCTCCGCGCATACAAAACGGGTGGTAAAAAAAGCAAACGATTATCCGGCGATCATAGCGGCTTTTTCAACCAAAGTTTGTTGCTTTTTTCCCTTTTCTTGTATTAACGATGAAAAACCAGGCAATTGATGCGCAAACGTTATCGTCAGTGCGCAAAATGACGGCATTTACAGACGTTTTGTGGCGAAGAGTTGCAGCAAAAAATCGCGCAAGAGGGCAAAAACATTGCGGCTAAAAAGCACCGCTTTGCACTGGCGAAGAAACAAGGGTGACATACAATTAGTATATCGACACAAACCGGAACCTCCACCACGTGCTCGAATGAGGTGTGTTGACGTCGGGGGAAACCCTCCCGTGTACCAGCGGGATAGAGAGAAAGACAAAGACCGGAAACAAACTAAAGCGCCCTTGCGGCGCTTTAGTTTTGCTCGTCTTCCAACAAACGCGCGCCTGTTCCTTCCTCTCCTAAACGGTCGCCAGGGTTACGCAACGGGCAGTCACTGCGTGAAAGGCAGCCGCAACCAATACAACCATCCAGTTCATCACGCAGCGCCACCAGGGTGTGTATGCGGCGATCCAGCTCTTCTCGCCATTGCGACGAAAGTTGTTTCCACTCTTTTGCGCTCAAGGTATGCCCTTCAGGTAATACGCCGAACGCCTCGCCAATAGTCGCCAGTGGAATGCCAATGCGTTGAGCTATCTTGATGATTGCAACATATCGCAGCACATCACGCTTATATCGCCGCTGATTGCCGCTGTTACGGATACTGCTAATCAGACCTTTGCTCTCATAAAAATGCAGCGTCGATACCGCCACACCACTGCGTTTCGCAACTTCGCCTGGGGTGAGCAAGGCTTTAATGCGGGGTAATTTCTTTTCCATAAATCGCTTTACCTCAAGTTAACTTGAGGAATTATACTCCCCGACAGATGAATTAACGAACTGAACACTGAAAAGAGGCAGATTTATGTCCCATCAGAAAATTATTCAGGATCTTATTGCATGGATTGACGAACATATCGACCAGCCGCTGAACATTGACATCGTCGCGAAAAAATCAGGCTATTCAAAGTGGTACTTGCAGCGGATGTTCCGCGCGGTGACGCATCAAACGCTTGGCGATTACATTCGTCAACGCCGCCTGTTGCTGGCCGCCGTCGAGTTGCGCACCACCGAGCGCCCTATTTTTGATATCGCGATGGATCTGGGTTATGTCTCGCAGCAGACCTTTTCTCGCGTTTTCCGTCGGCAGTTTGATCGCACCCCCAGCGATTATCGCCATCGCCTGTAGTTTCACTGCCCGCGCGTTAACTCGCGCGCGGGTACTTGCTCCGCCCATGCCATAAATACCTGCGGCGGCATCGCTTTTGCAAAGAACCAGCCCTGGCAATAGCGCACGCCACGTTTACGCAACCAGTTAACCTGCTCCTCAGTTTCTACCCCTTCTGCGATCGTTTTTAGCCCCAGAGTATGTGCCAGTTCAATAATATGTTCCGCAATTAAATGGCTGGTTTTGTGGGTAGTCAGCGTCTCAACAAACGATTTATCGATTTTTAAAATATCGATATTCAATGATTTAAGGTTATGTAGGTTGGAGTAACCAATGCCAAAGTCATCAATTGCCACTTCATAACCCGCCTGGCGGAAGGCCTGAATAATCGGCGTCATTTTGGTGACATCAAGAAACACATGTTCCGTCACTTCAAATTTAATTTGCTGTGGGCGCACCGCGTATTGCTCTGTTTTTTGATTGGTTCGCGCAATCACACGTGAAGTATGAAAATCGGAAGCCGACAAGTTAATGGAAATATAGCGATCGGCATAGGTTGCCAGATACGCGCCCAGCTCACTGAATACGTTATCAATGACATAATCAGTCACCTGTTCAATCATTCCTTCTTTTTCCGCCAGAGGAATAAACTCTGCCGGGTTCATCACCTGTCCCTGATTTCCGGGCCACCGCAACAACGCTTCGGCGCCAATACATTTTTCTGTTTTAATGTCGATAATGGGTTGGTAATAAAGACAGAGTTGCCGTTTTTCGAGTGCGCGCTGTAATTTTCGTTTGGGAGAGCGGTACTCCTGGCTTATACGCAACCAGAGCAATAACAGTACAAGACTCCCCAAAATACCTGCGGGTAAAGCAAAGATAAGATGGTTATAAAAATGGGAGAGAAGACGCTGTTTTGAGGTGGCAACAATGGCGGCAATCGGACGTTTTGTTGAATGGGCTATTGCATATAAGTAACCGTTCCGCTCCAGAGTTAACTCATTCTGATGAATCAGAGGTGAAAATGTTTCTGTCGAAGCCAATTTACTTAACGAGAAAAAAGCATTCGTTACCGTATCATACACGCCCCATTGCAGCGTTGGATCGTCAGACATCACCTCGCTCCAGAATAGAGGGTTGATAACTGCCACATAATTTCCCCGCTGCATATAGGTCATTTTATAACCTGAAAAAAAGAGCGTATCACGGTAATAATAAATAGAAACATTGGGAGCACGCTTATAATCTGCAGGTGCAATCATATAGCCGTTAGCAGGGGCCATAAGCGATGAGCATAAAAAATGATTATCATGGGCATATATCAGTTCATTGATATAAAGATAATTGCGAATAATATTCAACATTCGCTTTTGATGGGCGGGAGTACAAACGTGTCCCTGATAACGCTCCGCCTCATCGCTCGCCAAATCTGCCTGTTGAATAACCAACTCGGATTTATCCAGCGCCAACTGCGCAAAGGTACGAAGCTGACTATTAACTTCTGATTTCGCCCAAAGAAAAGCAATCCATAGCGACAGAATGATGGGAAGAAGTACTACAAAGACAATGCCCGGCAACGCCAGCAATTTGTGTCGTGCGCTATGACTCATTTCTATTCATTCCCTGCCTGGTTATATCTGGTCATTGCAAGGTGAAAACCCTGACTACCGACGACGTTAGATAAATCTTACGGTATAAATAGCACTTTTGCCTGATTTGAAATTGATACCTTTATGATTGTTGTTCTAATAAAAATAACTCGCTGATATCAAAAGAGCTTTCCTGAAAAAGAGAAAAAAGGCAGGAAGTTACAACATTTTGTTATTTGGCGTTCCTTCAATGCCACTGAAAAACCACATAATAAGTACAGAAATAAAAGCGATGGCGTAATCTGGCTAACAAACAATCAAGTGTGATATAGTTCACAAAAATAATGAAACAGATTTAGCGTTTCATTTTTGTGTTCTGCAAGCCCCACGATAGCCAGAGTGTACCACGCCTCCAGTGAGCAACGTCGCGCTGTCCAGAGCATCGGCTATTTTCAGAGGAATTTTTCGATGGCTACCCTCACCACTGGCGTGGTTCTTCTCCGCTGGCAACTTCTTAGCGCCGTACTGATGTTTCTGGCCAGTACGCTCAACATTCGTTTTCGTCGCTCTGATTACATCGGGCTTGCAGTAATCAGCAGTGGTCTGGGGGTCGTTTCCGCCTGTTGGTTCGCGATGGGATTGCTTGGCATCACAATGGCGGACATTACCGCCATCTGGAGCAATATTGAGTCCGTGATGGTGGAAGGAATGAATCAGGCGCCACCACAGTGGCCGATGATTTTGACCTGATAAACAGAAGTCTCCGCAAAGAGAAGCTTCTGGGACTGATAACAAACGCAAAATAGCCTGATGCGCTGCGCTTATCAGGCCTACACAATCTCTGCAATATATTGAAACTGCATGTTTTTGTTGGCTGGATAAGGCGTTCACGCCGCATCCGGCATGAACAAATCGCACTTTGTCAGCAAATCTGAGAAGCCTCCGCAAAGGAGGCTTCTTTTTATGGTTGACGGCGCTTTAATTGCCCGCCTTAAGAAAACATAACCTGTTTTCTTAATGGCAAATCAGAACGGGATATCGTCATCAAAGTCCATCGGCGGTTCGTTAGACGGCGCTGCCGGAGCGGACTGCTGCGGACGAGACTGCGCGCCGCCGCTGAACTGATTGCCACCCTGCGGCTGCTGAGGCTGACCCCAACCACCCTGCGGCTGACCGCCACCGATATTGCCGCCAGCCGGAGCGCCACCACTCTGACGCCCCCCCAACATCTGCATAGTGCCGCCGACGTTTACGACAACTTCTGTCGTGTAGCGATCCTGGCCGGATTGGTCGGTCCATTTGCGGGTACGCAGCTGACCTTCGATATAAACCTGGGAACCTTTGCGCAGATATTCGCTGGCCACTTCAGCCAGTTTGCCAAACAGCACAACACGGTGCCATTCAGTCTGCTCTTTCATCTCGCCGGTCGCTTTATCACGCCAGGATTCGGAAGTAGCCAGCGTAATGTTGGCAACTGCGCCACCATTTGGCATGTAGCGTACTTCCGGGTCCTGACCCAGATTACCAACGAGAATAACCTTGTTTACGCCTCTGCTGGCCATGTTCGTGTCTCCTGAAAAAAACGTTCTAATAAGTGTAAACGCGCGATTGTACCATTACCAATAGCGCTTTTACCACGATGTGGCCTCGGTTCCGGTAAACAAACATGGCCCGACATTGTTACACTGTATTGTGGGTTTTGCATTCCAATACTGTATATTCATTCAGGTCAATTTGTGTCATAATTAACCGTTTGTGACCGCCGGTAGCGCCATGCCGCCGGGCAAGAAAGTGTTTAATCCGGGAAAGGTGAATGGATAAGATCGAAGTTCGGGGCGCCCGCACCCATAATCTCAAAAATATCAACCTCGTTATCCCCCGCGACAAACTGATTGTCGTGACCGGGCTTTCGGGTTCTGGCAAATCCTCGCTCGCTTTCGACACCTTATATGCCGAAGGGCAGCGTCGTTACGTTGAATCCCTTTCTGCCTATGCGCGGCAGTTTCTGTCACTGATGGAAAAGCCGGACGTCGATCATATTGAGGGGCTTTCACCCGCCATCTCAATTGAACAGAAATCGACGTCTCATAACCCGCGCTCCACGGTGGGGACAATCACCGAAATCCACGACTATTTGCGACTGCTGTACGCCCGCGTCGGCGAGCCGCGCTGCCCGGACCACGATGTTCCGCTGGCGGCGCAAACCGTCAGCCAGATGGTGGACAACGTGCTGTCGCAGCCGGAAGGTAAACGTCTGATGCTGCTTGCGCCAATCATTAAAGAGCGCAAAGGCGAACACACCAAAACGCTGGAGAATCTGGCTAGTCAGGGGTATATCCGCGCGCGCATTGACGGCGAAGTCTGCGATCTTTCCGATCCGCCAAAACTGGAACTGCAAAAGAAACACACTATTGAAGTCGTGGTTGATCGCTTCAAAGTGCGTGACGATCTTACCCAGCGTCTGGCGGAGTCGTTTGAAACTGCGCTGGAGCTTTCCGGCGGCACGGCGGTCGTCGCCGATATGGACGACCCGAAAGCGGAAGAGCTGCTGTTTTCCGCGAATTTCGCCTGCCCGATCTGCGGCTACAGTATGCGCGAACTGGAACCGCGTCTGTTCTCGTTTAACAATCCGGCGGGCGCCTGCCCGACCTGTGACGGTCTTGGCGTACAGCAATATTTCGATCCCGATCGTGTGATCCAAAACCCTGAGCTGTCGCTGGCAGGCGGCGCGATCCGCGGCTGGGATCGGCGTAATTTCTACTACTTCCAGATGCTGAAATCACTGGCAGATCACTATAAATTCGACGTCGAAGCGCCGTGGGGCAGCCTGAGCGCGAACGTGCAAAAAGTGGTGCTGTACGGTTCCGGCAAAGAAAATATCGAATTCAAGTACATGAACGATCGTGGCGATACCTCTATCCGTCGTCATCCGTTCGAAGGCGTGCTGCACAATATGGAGCGCCGTTATAAAGAGACGGAATCCAGCGCGGTACGCGAAGAGTTGGCCAAATTTATCAGCAATCGTCCATGCGCCAGTTGCGAAGGGACGCGTCTGCGTCGTGAAGCGCGCCACGTCTATGTCGAGAATACACCGCTGCCCGCTATCTCCGATATGAGCATCGGTCATGCGATGGAGTTCTTCAACAATCTCAAACTCGCCGGCCAGCGAGCGAAAATTGCGGAAAAAATCCTTAAAGAGATTGGCGATCGCCTGAAATTCCTCGTTAACGTCGGGCTGAATTACCTGACTCTTTCCCGCTCGGCAGAAACACTTTCCGGCGGCGAAGCCCAGCGTATCCGTCTGGCGAGCCAGATTGGCGCAGGCCTTGTTGGCGTTATGTATGTTCTGGATGAACCCTCCATCGGCTTGCATCAGCGCGATAACGAACGTCTGTTGGGAACGCTTATCCACCTGCGCGATCTCGGTAATACCGTAATTGTGGTGGAGCACGACGAAGACGCCATTCGCGCGGCTGACCATGTGATCGACATCGGCCCGGGCGCGGGTGTTCACGGCGGTGAAGTGGTCGCGGAAGGTCCGCTGGAAGCGATTATGGCTGTGCCGGAGTCATTGACCGGGCAGTACATGAGCGGTAAACGCAAGATTGAAGTGCCGAAGAAACGCGTACCTGCGAATCCAGAAAAAGTGCTAAAACTGACGGGCGCGCGCGGCAACAACCTGAAAGACGTGACGTTAACGCTGCCGGTCGGCCTGTTCACCTGCATCACCGGGGTTTCTGGTTCCGGTAAATCCACGCTGATTAACGACACACTGTTCCCGATAGCGCAACGCCAGTTGAATGGCGCAACCATCGCGGAACCAGCACCGTATCGCGATATTCAGGGGCTGGAGCATTTCGATAAAGTGATCGATATCGACCAAAGCCCGATTGGTCGAACTCCGCGTTCTAACCCGGCGACCTATACCGGCGTATTTACGCCCGTGCGTGAACTGTTCGCTGGCGTACCGGAATCCCGTGCGCGCGGTTATACGCCCGGACGTTTCAGCTTTAACGTCCGTGGTGGACGCTGTGAAGCCTGCCAGGGCGATGGCGTAATCAAAGTGGAGATGCACTTCCTGCCGGATATTTACGTACCGTGCGACCAGTGCAAAGGTAAACGCTATAACCGCGAAACGCTGGAGATTAAGTACAAAGGTAAAACCATCCACGAAGTGCTGGATATGACCATCGAAGAGGCGCGTGAGTTCTTTGATGCCGTTCCGGCGCTGGCGCGTAAACTGCAAACGCTGATAGATGTTGGCCTGACGTACATTCGTCTGGGTCAGTCCGCCACCACACTTTCCGGCGGTGAAGCCCAGCGTGTGAAGCTGGCGCGTGAGCTGTCAAAACGCGGCACCGGGCAGACGCTGTATATTCTCGACGAGCCAACCACCGGCCTGCACTTTGCCGATATTCAGCAGCTGCTCGACGTACTGCATAAACTGCGCGATCAGGGCAACACCATTGTGGTAATTGAGCACAACCTCGACGTGATTAAAACCGCTGACTGGATTGTCGACCTGGGACCGGAAGGTGGTAGCGGCGGCGGCGAGATCCTCGTCTCCGGCACGCCAGAAACTGTCGCAGAGTGCGAAGCTTCACATACAGCGCGCTTCCTCAAGCCACTGCTGTAGTCGCTAAGGCCGCTTTCTGAGCGGCCTCTGATTATTGACAAGTTCGCTTTGTCCTTGCCGGATGCGGTGTGAACGCCTTATCCAGCCTACAAAAACATGCAGTTTCAATATATTGCAGAGATCACGCAGGCCTGATAAGCGTAGCGCATCAGGCCATTTTGCGTTTGTCATCATTCTCAGGCCGCTTTCTGAGCGGCCTTTATCTTCAGAGTTGCACCAACAGCTTACGTTTCTCTTCCGGCAGCAAATTCACTGCCTGCTGATAAGACGCATCCACCAGATAATAAATTTGCGAATCAGGCAACGAGCCGTCGAGATAAACGGTGCTCCAGTGCGCTTTATTCAGGTGCCGACTGGGACGCACATCGCTGTGCTGCTGACGCAATAATTCCGCCAGCGCCGGGCTGGTTTTCAGAGAAACGGCCGGGCGCCCTTCTACCTCTTTCACCATTGCAAAAAGGACATCTTCAACTTTGATCTGCGTTGCTTTCCAGTCACTATGCACACTCTGTTCTGCGCCTGGTTTTGCCATGCAATATTGTAGCAACTCCGAAATGGTCATTTTTTACTCCCCTTGTAGTGTCGCGATGATGCGACGCGATCCGCCGTGGATGCGATGTTCCCCCAGCCAGATACCCTGCCAGGTGCCGGTCTGAATACGCCCTTTATGTACTGGCAATACGAGCGATACCCCCAGCATTGAGGATTTAATATGAGAAGGCATATCGTCTGCCCCTTCATAGTCATGCTCATAGTTTCCGTTATCGGGAACCGCGCGGAGGAAAAAACGCTCCATGTCATAGCGTACAGTGGGGTCACAATTCTCATTGAGTGTCAGAGAGGCGGAGGTATGTTGCAACAACAGGTGTAGTAAACCGACGTTAACACGCGGCATATCAGCCAGTTGATTCAGGATTTCATCCGTTACCAGATGAAATCCACGAGATTTGGCACTAAGCGTGAGCGTCTTTTGATACCACATATGCTGCTCCTTGATAAAACTCTCTTAATCAGTTTGCAGCAAGATAGTAAAAGGATAAAGGTGTGATTAAAAAAACAGCACCAGAGAGAAACTAACACTTTCTCACTCTATCAGTATTCTGAATTAACGATCACCTCTTCACCGAAAGCGCCCGCTTGTGGCAAGGGTTTATAGGTAGAATTGGAGGCTCGCAAAATACGGATACCACGGATGCCGACATCACGCGCTGCGGTGATATCGTTGTCCGAATCACCATAAAACATTCGGATATTTTTATCCTGCAACCACTGCGTTTTTGTGTTTTGTCCCGGCTTATCGCCTGCAAAAATTACCGGATTCATACTGGTTGCCGGAATATGGAAATCATCGGCCAACGTTTTTGAAACCGTTTCTGTTTTCGTCGGACTACGGCCCGTCACAAAGAAGATAGCGTCTCCGCGGCGCACGTGCATATCAATCAGCTGGCGTGCGACCTCTTTTGGAATACTGAACTCATCCCAACCATTGTTCATTTTTTCCCAGAATGCGGGGTTTTTTAGATAATCCTCACTTTCCGGCGAGAAGATTTTCTTACCTCGCCAGAATCCGGGACTGGAAAACAGAACGGTGTCATCAATATCAAACCCAACCGCCATCGGCGGACGTCCTGCGAGACTATTTTCAATTTGTGCGACTGAAACCCAATGAATGGGCGCCTGTTCAGCAAGTTGGGCAACGTTAGTGCCATGATTAAGCGGTGAAGGTGAAGAGGCCAGAGCAACAGCGGAACTGTTTAGAGCGAACAATAAGCAAACAGCACTCAATTCCTGTGTGATCTTGCGCATATTTTTCCCTAAATAGTCAGTATATTAAAACGTTTTATTGTGAGATCTGTTGAAAAAACCATCTGACCATAACGCCAGTTGTAGGGGAAAGGAAGGATTATCTGCGGCTTTGTTACAGAAAAAGAGCACGATCACATTTGGAATACCTGTGCGATAAACCGCACATCGGTGCCGCTATTCTGCTTACACATTCACACAATGACACTCTTTTGGTTCTCGCAAGCCTTGTTCAGGGAATATACTGAAGATAAATATAAATACATTCAATGGATGATGAATGAAAATACCATGTGCTTATATATTTAAGAACAAATGGCGATTTCATATTACAAGTATTTCTCTTTTACTGTTCAGTTTCGCCGTTTCAATCATCTTTTTGCACTTTCGTTTTATTACGTTATCCGCTACCGATAAAATGCGGCTTGAGATGTATAAGTCCACATTATATTCCACCATTGAACAATTTTATGTTTTACCCTATATGCTCTCAACAGATCATATCATCCGTCAGGCCGTTATTGCCCCATCAGACATGACGTCCAGCGAACTTAATCAGCGAATTGCGCATTTCAATACACAACTCAAAACTGCAGCAATATTTATTCTTGATACGCAAGGAAAGGCTATCGCTTCCAGCAACTGGCAGGCCCCCGGCAGCTATGTAGGGCAAAACTATAGTTACCGTCCTTATTATAAACAGGCAATGGCTGGTTTAAATGGCCGTTTTTACGGTATTGGCAGCACCACAAACACACCGGGATTTTTTCTCTCAACCAGTATTAAAGATAAAGGGAAAGTCATTGGTGTAGTGGTCGTTAAAATAAGTCTTAATGAAATTGAAAAGGCCTGGTCTGAAGGACCTGAAAACATTATCGTCAATGATGAACACGGGATTATATTTTTAAGTTCAAAATCTCTCTGGCGAATGCGTACCCTGCAACCATTACCTATACAGGCAAAACAAAAGCTACAATCTACACGTCAGTACAGCCTCGATAACCTGCTGCCTGCCGATTACTATCCTTGTTACACTTTAAACAATTTTCTTTTCTTAAAAGAAAAGAAAGAACAATTTTGCTTATTCCCTAAATATTATACACAGCAAATTGCCATCCCAGAGTTTAACTGGAAAATGACGATTATGGCGCCCTTAGATAATCTATACTTGTCATGGGCTATTTCTCTGGTCGTCACATTAATTATCTATTTGCTATTTCTATTATTTATTAAATACTGGCGAATACGCTCTCATGCACAACAATTATTAACACAGGCCAATGAGACTTTAGAAAAACAGGTGAAAGAACGCACCTCGGCGCTGGAATTGATCAATCAAAAATTACTGCAGGAGATAAAAGAACGTAGCCAGGCCGAGCAAGTGTTGCAAATCACGCGTAGTGAACTGGCAGAATCCAGCAAACTGGCTGCGCTCGGGCAAATGGCGACCGAAATTGCTCATGAGCAAAATCAACCATTAGCGGCTATTCATGCACTCACCGATAATGCACGTATTATGCTGAAAAAAGAGATGTATCCACAGGTTGAACAGAATCTGAAGCACATTATTTCAGTGATTGAGCGAATGACACAGCTCATCTCTGAACTTAAAGCATTTGCTTCGCGTCACCGTGTACCAAAAGGATCTGCCGATGTCATCAAAGTGATGTATAGCGCCGTGTCATTGCTAAATCACAGTATGGAGAAAAATAATGTTGAGAGACGAATTAAAGCCGCCTCCATGCCGCTATTTGTGAATTGCGATGAACTCGGCCTTGAGCAGATATTCAGTAATTTAATTAGCAACGCTTTAGACTCTATGGAAGGGTGTTCTTATAAAAGACTGGATATCGCTATCCGCCAGACCGATAACAAGGTCATTATTACAATTAAAGACAGTGGCGCCGGGTTTGCTCCGCAAGTTATCGATCGCATATTTGAACCTTTTTTTACCACTAAACGCAGAGGAATGGGACTGGGGTTGGCGATCGTCAGCGAAATTGTCCGTAATTCGAACGGTACTCTCCACGCCAGTAATCATCCTGAAGGCGGCGCGGTGATGACATTAACCTGGCCAGAATGGAGAGAAGATCATGGAAAATAAGCCTGATGAAATTACAATTATTTATATTGAAGACAGCGACGATGTTCGTTTTGCCTGTGAACAAACACTTACGTTAGCGGGTTATCGTGTCATTTCCTGTTGCGATGCGGAACACAGTCTCCCTTTGATTCAAAGTCTGCAGAATATTATTGTACTAACTGATGTCAGACTCCCCGGAATATCGGGACTGGAGCTACTCAATTACATCAGTGAGATGGATAACAAAATTCCAGTTATTTTAATTACCGGGCACTGTGACGTAGAAATGGCCGTTGAAGCAATGCGCAATGGGGCATTTGATTTTATTGAGAAACCCAGCAGTTCAGATAAATTACTTAGCATTATTGCCAGAGCAGTGGAAAAACGACGACTGATTTTAGAGAATCAACAGTTACTGGTGAATCTGCAACAGGAAAATGGTCCGGTACTGATTGGTCGCAGCCCACAAATACAGCAACTGAGAAAGATGATCCTCAACGTTGCAGATACCGATGCCGATGTGCTTATTTACGGTGAAACAGGCTGTGGCAAAGAAGTTGTCGCCAGAATGTTGCATCACTGGAGCACTCGTCGTCAGGGGCAGTTTGTTGCTTTAAACTGCGCAGGATTACCCGAAACGCTTTTTGAAAGTGAAATATTTGGGCATGAAGCGGGGGCATTTACCGGGGCGGTCAAAAAACGTATCGGTAAAATAGAACATGCGAATGGCGGCACATTATTTCTCGATGAAATAGAGGGGATGCCATCAGGTATGCAGGTCAAACTGCTACGTGTGCTGCAGGAAAGAAGCATCGAAAGATTAGGCGCCAATCAATTAATTCCCGTTAATTGTCGTGTCATCGCCGCCACTAAAGAAGATTTACTACGTCGCAGTGAAGAGCATCTGTTTCGCCTCGATCTCTATTATCGTCTGAATGTAGTCAGTCTGAATATTCCCCCTCTTCGTCAGCGGCGAGAAGATATTCCTGAGCTATTTTACTGGTTCGCCAGTCAGGCGGCGCAAAAATACAATCGCCCCCTACCCGATATTTCTCCGATGTTGCTGGCCTGGCTACAATCACAAAGCTGGCCTGGAAATGTACGTGAACTCAAACATAACGCTGAACGCTTCGTGCTCGGTTTACTGACTCAGCATCAGCCAGTACCGATGACACAGCAAGAAGAAAGCGGCCTTACCGCCTGCCTTGACGCATTCGAGAAAAAGTTAATCGAAGATATGCTACGGCAAACAGAAGGCCAGGTCAGTTTGACTGCGCGGCTATTACAACTGCCGCGCAAGACGTTATACGACAAGCTCAACAAGCATCAAATTCAGCCGCAGGTTTATCGTCTGGAATCATCCAGCTAATGCGGATTTTTGTGTATGCAGGCCCAGATCGATGCCTTTACGGGCGTAATGCTCAACCACCCAGGACCAGAATGACACCGGGATCGTAATCATTGTCGCATTGCGTTCCCTATTAGCCGCTTCCGGCATCCCGGGGTAAATCACCGGATGACCGCCCGGCTGAGGCTGCGTGGCTAATAGATAATCCGCAAAGAACTGCCCTTTCTCCCCCGCCAGATCGGTAAATTGATCAGGATCGAGCACCAAAGCAAAAAGATGATTATGTGCCGATCCATCCGCCTGGTGATCTTCGGCGATCGTGTCGCCACCAGATAAGATCCCCGCCATCATCTCAATCATCAGCGCCAGGCCAAATCCTTTATGCTCACCAAAGGGCAATAACGCACCTGGCGGATTGCTGAATAGCACTCCAGGATCGATACTCGGATTTCCCTGTGCATCGATCAATTGTCCCGGCGCAGCCTGCTTTCCGGCGGACGACATTACCCGTGCTTTATTTAGCGCCATGCTACTGGTGGCAAAATCGACCAGAATCGGCGGACGCCCATCACTGAACGGCCAGGCAAAACAGAAAGGGTTAGTGGTCATACGCGGTTCTGCACCGCCCCACGGGGCGACCAGTGCCGGACGCCCGGTGACGTTACTCATGGCCAGCATCGCCAGGCCTTGATCAGCAACCATTTGCCCGTAATGCCCCATACGCCCTAAATGATGCGCATGGCACAACGTTAACAGGCAAAAACCGCGGTGTTTTGCTTGTTCAATGGCAGCATTTACCGCCACTTTTCCCGCATGTTGACCAAAGCCATTGTGGGCATGAAAACGCTGTAAATTACCTTCACTTGTTAAGCATTCCGGGCGGGCATTCGCGGTTACATCGCCACGCGCGATATTTTCCAGATACTTCGGTAGCAGCGTGACGCCGTGGCTGGCAAAGCCATAACGTTCCGCTTCAATCATATGTTCCGCCACATCCTGAGCGATATCGGCATCACAGCCATTAAGTTCCAGCAGCCCGGCAGCTAACCAACGCACTTTTTCCACGGCAATTTGTAATGACATCGTTGGTTTCCTCACATCAGACCTAAAATTTTCCACCAGGTGGCGGCAAACAACAGTAACAACAGGTAGCCAATCACCGTCAGGTACAGCCCGACACGGGTAAACTGGCGCGGCGTGAAGGTATCCGTGCCCATGCAGACCATATTTTGTGGCGCATTAATCGGCAGAATGAAGCCGAAACTAACACTGAAAGCCAGCAAAATAGTCATACCGACCGGGTTAACACCGAGTTCAGGCGGCAGACTACTTAACAGGCTAATCAGGATAGGCAGCAATGCAGCCGTTAGCGCAGTAGCGCTGGCAAAGCCCAGGTGAATGATGATTAAAAAAGCGGCGAGAATCGCGAAGATGGCTAATGATGGCAAGCCGTCGAGACCAAAACCTTTCACCACATAGTTCGCCATCCATGAAGTTGCCTGCGTATCAAGCAGCGTGGACCCCAGGCTGATACCAATACCAAACATCAGCAACGTTCCCCACTGCACACGTTTTTCAACGTCTTTCCAGCTCATAACGCCAATCCCCGGCAGCAGCATAATCGCCAGTCCGGCAAGGGTGACAGAGGTGGTATCAATGCTGTGTAATTTTCCGCCCGTAGACCAAAAGAACAGCAGCAGCAGCGAAATACCGATCAGGCGTTTCTCTTTCCCGGTAGTTGGCCCTAACTCTGCAAGTGCTTTTTTAATGGCTTCGCTACCGCCTTCAACGGCTTCTGTTTCGGGTGGCAATAATTTACGTGCGAGAAAATAGAGGATAACCGACATAGCGAGGCTCCAGGGGGCGCCCGCTAACAGCCAATCCAGCCAACTAACAGAATGCCCGGCGCCGAAAGTTTTATTGATAAAACCGATAGAAAGCAGGTTTTGCGCCGCCGAAGTTTGAATACCAACGTTCCAGATACTGGTCGCCTGGGCGATAACAATCATCATTGACGCCGCTAAACGTGAATGTTTATCCACCTTAAATGCCGCAATGACCCCCATCATAATCGGCACCACGCAAGCCGTACGGGCAGTGGCACTGGGTACGACCAGGCTCAGGACGATGGTCACCACAATGGCACCGATAATAATGCTGCGGCTGCTGGCACCTATTTTCGACATAGTAAACAGCGCAATGCGTTTATCCAGCCCGGTAATGGTCATTGCCGCCGCGATAAACATTGCTGCTGCCACCAGCGCCAGAGCAGAATTAGAAAAACCCGACAGAGTCATTTTCAGCGCTTTCGCGGTGCCGAGAATAGTTTCCGGGTGATTCATATCCGGGGCAAAGCCAACCATAAAGATAATCAGTGCGGAAATCACAATTGCACTGGCGGTGTAATCCATCGCTTCGCTGATCCAGACAATAATGGCGAACACCAGAATGGCGATCATATTTTGTCCAGCGACGGGCAATGTATCGCCTAACGGCAGAAGGGTAATAATAATTCCGGCAATGATCGCCAACCACAAGCCGGGGTTAGGAATAATTCGGCGCTTTTGTGGCGCGTCGTTAGATATTGATGACATATTCACCTCATTGTGAAAAATAAAAAACCCGCCGGGCTATTGCAGGAGCTATGCCATCTTTAATTTTTTAATAACACTTTGTTATTTAATGATTTTATTATTTATTCTTTTTATTTTGTGCGCGGTTTTCCGCACAGTAAATAAAAGGTGATTCCCTTACCACACAGAT
>NZ_BBMY01000031.1 GCF_000759775.1 Escherichia albertii NBRC 107761 = DSM 17582 | reverse complement strand
TTCTTATCTCAATAAAATATCCACAGCGACGCGATGCGTTATTGTTGGCTTTTGTTGTTTCTGGAAAACTGTTGTAAACAGAGTTATCCACAGGTTCAGGTTAAAATCTTAATTTTAGAAAAGCTTCGTACGGTGAATGGTATTTTCTTAACTAATTGATATATAACTTAAAAATTAAGATTGTATTTTGTCGTATCGATCACTTGACGATTTTTTCCGGCTTGAATTGCAATGCGTTTTTATTTTTATTCACAAGCTGTGGATGAATCAGGCGTCACGCGGCAACCCCTTTTCAATCACTCTCACCAGACGCTGTTTTTTCGGCAATTGCACTTCGACTACGCACGCATTTCGTCTCTCGATTTGCTGCGCAATCGCCCACGCTATGTGCTCATCAAGAAGTGGGTGCTCACCTTTACGGCTTTCCAGCGCTGTCAAAATCGTTTCATCCCAGGGGGCATTGCCTAATGCTACGGCGATATTACGCAGCCAACGCAGGTGACCTATACGGCGAATCGCCGATCCTTCCGTGACTTTTAAAAACGTCTCTTCGCTCCAGGCGAATAACTCAATGAGTTCCGGTGCGTGTAGCGGCTTACGCGGGCTGAAATCGTCTTCTGTCGTGAGTTGCGAATAGCGATTCCACGGGCAGATAAGCTGGCAGTCATCGCAACCGTAAATACGATTTCCCATTAACGGCCGCAGCTCTTCCGGGATAGCCCCTTCCAGTTCAATCGTCAGATAAGAAATACAACGGCGAGCATCGACAGTATATGGCTCGACGATGGCGCCGGTCGGGCAAATCGTCATGCAGGCCACGCATTTACCGCATCCTTCCTCGACCGGTTGATCCACGGGCAGCGGAATATTGACCAGCAATTCACCTAAAAAGAAGAACGAACCAGCTTCGCGATTGAGGACAAGTGAGTGCTTACCTGTCCAGCCCAGCCCCGCTTTTTCAGCTAACGGGCGCTCGAGAATAGGCGCAGAATCGACAAACGGTCTAAAATTCAGCGAAACACAATGTTGCTGAATCATCTCGCCCAGCTTTTTGAGTCGGTTGCGCAGAAGTTTGTGATAGTCACGACCCAGTGCATAACGGCTAACATAGCCGAGTTTGGGATTTTTCAGCGTGCTGGCAAACGCGGCGTTGGCAGGCAGATAATTCATCCGCACGCTGATCACGCGCAGCGTACCAGGCAATAACTCGTGGGGGCGGGCGCGCAGCATACCGTGACGCGCCATCCAGTCCATTTCGCCGTGGTATTGTTTGTCCAGCCATGCCTGTAGTTTGGGCTCGGACTCGCTGAGATCGGTATCGGTAATACCTACCTGCTGAAAGCCCAGTTCCAGCCCCCATTGTTTAATATTTTGCGCTAACTGATTGAGATCGAGGGGCTCTGACATGACGGACCATACAATGAAGAAAAACCCCGTAAGTATACCACACACCGTCTGGCACGCCGACGATATCCGCCGCGGCGAACGCGAGGCGGCAGATGCGCTGGGGCTCACACTCTATGAGCTGATGCTTCGCGCTGGCGAAGCCGCATTCCAGGTATGTCGTACCGCTTATCCTGACGCCCGCCACTGGCTGGTGCTGTGCGGTTATGGTAATAACGGCGGCGATGGCTACGTGGTCGCGCGGCTGGCCAAAGCGGTCGGCATTGAGGTCACGCTGCTGGCCCTGGAAAGTAGCAAACCGTTACCGGAAGAGGCCGCTCTGGCACGTGAAGCGTGGTTAAACGCGGGAGGCGAGATCCATGCGACGAATATTGTCTGGCCCGAGTCGGTAGATCTGATTGTTGATGCGCTGCTCGGCACCGGATTGCAGCAAGCGCCTCGTGAATCCATTAGTCAGTTAATCGACCACGCTAATACTCACCCTGCGCCGATTGTGGCGGTTGATATCCCTTCCGGGCTGCTGGCTGAAACCGGCGCTACGCCAGGCGCGGTGATCAACGCCGATCACACCATCACTTTCATTGCACTAAAACCAGGCTTGCTCACCGGAAAAGCGCGGGATGTTACTGGACATCTGCATTTTGACTCTCTGGGGCTGGATAGCTGGCTGGCAGGTCAGGAGACGAAAATTCAGCGGTTTTCGGCGGAGCAACTTTCTTACTGGCTAAAACCGCGTCGCCCGACTTCGCATAAAGGCGATCACGGGCGGTTGGTGATTATCGGTGGCGATTACGGTACCGCGGGGGCTATTCGCATGACGGGGGAAGCGGCGCTGCGTGCTGGCGCTGGTTTAGTCAGAGTGCTGACCCGCAGTGAAAACATTGCGCCGCTGCTGACTGCACGACCGGAATTGATGGTGCATGAACTGACGATGGACTCTCTTACCGAAAGCCTGGAATGGGCCGATGTGGTGGTGATTGGTCCTGGTTTGGGCCAGCAAGAGTGGGGGAAAAAAGCCCTGCAAAAAGTTGAGAATTTTCGCAAACCGATGTTGTGGGATGCCGATGCATTGAACCTGCTGGCAATCAATCCCGATAAGCGTCACAATCGCGTGATCACGCCGCATCCTGGCGAGGCCGCACGGCTGTTGGGTTGTTCCGTCGCTGAAATTGAAAGTGACCGCTTACATTACGCGCAACGTCTGGTACAACGTTATGGCGGCGTAGCGGTGCTGAAAGGTGCCGGAACCGTGGTCGCCGCGCATCCTGATGTCTTAGGCATTATTGACGCCGGAAATGCAGGCATGGCTAGCGGCGGCATGGGCGATGTGCTCTCTGGTATTATTGGCGCATTGCTCGGGCAAAAATTGTCGCCATATGATGCGGCGTGCGCGGGCTGTGTCGCACACGGTGCGGCGGCGGATGTTCTGGCGGCGCGTTTGGGGACGCGCGGGATGTTGGCAACCGATCTCTTTTCCACGCTACAGCGTATTGTTAACCCGGAAGTGACTGATAAAAAACATGATGAATCGAGTAATACCGCTCCCTGACGAGCAGGCAACGTTAGACCTGGGCGAGCGGATAGCCAAAGCCTGTGATGGCGCCACCGTAATCTATCTGTATGGCGATTTAGGCGCAGGAAAAACCACTTTCAGCCGGGGCTTTTTACAAGCTCTGGGTCATCAGGGTAATGTCAAAAGCCCTACCTATACGCTGGTCGAACCCTATACGCTCGACAACTTAATGGTTTATCACTTTGATTTGTACCGCCTTGCCGATCCCGAGGAGCTGGAGTTTATGGGGATCCGCGATTATTTTGCCAACGACGCCATCTGCCTGGTGGAGTGGCCGCAACAAGGTACAGGTGTTCTTCCTGACCCGGACGTCGAAATACACATTGATTATCAGGCACAAGGCCGTGAGGCGCGCGTGAGTGCGGTTTCCTCTGCGGGTGAATTGTTGCTGGCGCATTTAGCCGGTTAACCTTTGAAAGGTGGCGGGATGATGTATCGCATCAGAAATTGGTTGGTAGCGACGTTGCTGCTGCTGTGCGCGCAGGCTGGCGCCGCGACGCTCTCTGATATTCAGGTTTCTAATGGCAATCAACAGGCGCGAATAACGTTGAGTTTTATTGGCGATCCTGATTATGCGTTTAGTCATCAAAACAAACGTACTGTGGCGCTGGATATCAAACAAACTGGCGTAATACAGGGGCTGCCGTTGTTGTTTAGCGGCAACAATCTGGTGAAAGCTATTCGTTCCGGCACGCCAAAAGATGCACAAACGTTGCGGCTGGTGGTCGACCTCACCGAAAATGGTAAAACCGAAGCGGTGAAGCGCCAGAATGGTAGCAATTACACCGTTGTCTTTACGATTAATGCCGATGTGCCGCCACCGCCGCCGCCAGTGGTTGCCAAACGTGTTGAAACGCCTGCGGTTGTCGCACCGCGCGTAAGCGAGCCAGCGCGTAATCCGTTTAAAACTGATAGCAACCGGACTACTGGCGTCATCAGTAGTAATACGGTAACGCGTCCGGCAGCCCGCACGACGCCTAACACTGGCGATAAAATTGTTATCGCCATTGATGCCGGGCACGGCGGCCAGGACCCCGGCGCTATTGGCCCAGGCGGTACGCGGGAGAAAAATGTCACTATCGCCATCGCCCGTAAATTGCGCACTTTGCTCAATGACGATCCGATGTTTAAGGGCGTTTTAACCCGTGACGGAGACTACTTTATCTCGGTAATGGGGCGCAGCGACGTCGCACGTAAGCAAAACGCCAATTTCCTGGTGTCGATTCACGCCGATGCCGCACCGAATCGCAGCGCGAGCGGCGCTTCCGTATGGGTGCTCTCTAACCGTCGCGCGAACAGCGAAATGGCAAACTGGCTGGAACAGCATGAGAAACAGTCGGAGCTACTGGGCGGGGCGGGCGATGTGCTGGCGAACAGTCAGTCAGACCCGTATTTAAGCCAGGCGGTGCTGGATTTACAGTTCGGTCATTCTCAGCGGGTAGGGTATGATGTGGCGACCAGTATGATCAGCCAGTTGCAACGCATTGGCGAAATACATAAACGCCGACCAGAGCACGCCAGCCTTGGCGTTCTGCGTTCGCCGGATATCCCATCCGTACTGGTTGAAACCGGTTTTATCAGCAACAACAGTGAAGAACGTTTGCTGGCGAGCGACGGTTACCAACAACAATTGGCCGAAGCCATGTACAGCGGTCTGCGCAATTATTTCCTTGCGCATCCGATGCAGTCTGCGCCACAAGGTGCAACAGCACAAACCGCCAGTACGGCGACGACACCAGATCGCACGCTGCCAAACTAAGGATGATTGATGCCAATTCAGGTCTTACCGCCACAACTGGCGAACCAGATTGCCGCAGGTGAGGTGGTCGAGCGACCTGCGTCGGTAGTCAAAGAACTGGTGGAAAATAGTCTCGATGCGGGTGCGACACGTATCGATATTGATATCGAACGCGGCGGGGCGAAACTTATCCGCATTCGTGATAACGGTTGCGGTATCAAAAAAGACGAGCTGGCGCTGGCGCTGGCTCGCCATGCCACCAGTAAAATCGCCTCTCTGGACGATCTCGAAGCCATTATCAGCCTGGGTTTTCGCGGTGAGGCGCTGGCAAGTATCAGTTCGGTTTCCCGTTTGACGCTCACTTCGCGCACTGCAGAACAGCAGGAAGCCTGGCAGGCTTATGCTGAAGGGCGCGATATGGATGTGACGGTCAAACCTGCCGCCCATCCGGTGGGGACGACGCTGGAAGTGTTGGATCTGTTCTACAACACTCCGGCGCGGCGCAAATTCCTGCGCACTGAGAAAACCGAATTTAACCATATTGATGAAATCATCCGCCGCATTGCGCTGGCACGTTTCGACGTCACTATCAATCTGTCGCATAACGGTAAAATTGTACGCCAGTACCGTGCAGTACCGGAGAATGGGCAAAAAGAACGGCGCTTAGGCGCGATTTGCGGCACCGCTTTTCTCGAACAAGCGCTGGCGATTGCATGGCAGCACGGCGATCTCACGCTACGCGGCTGGGTGGCTGATCCGAATTACACTACGCCCGCGCTGGCAGAAATTCAGTATTGTTATGTGAATGGTCGAATGATGCGCGATCGCCTGATCAATCATGCGATCCGCCAGGCCTGCGAAGACAAACTGGGGGCCGATCAGCAACCGGCGTTTGTGCTGTATCTGGAGATCGACCCACATCAGGTGGACGTCAACGTCCATCCGGCAAAACACGAAGTGCGTTTTCATCAGTCGCGTTTGGTGCATGACTTTATCTATCAGGGCGTGCTGAGCGTGCTACAACAGCAACTGGAAACGCCGCTGCCGCTTGACGATGAACCACAATCTGCACCGCGCGCCATCCCGGAAAACCGCGTGGCGGCAGGGCGTAATCATTTTGCAGAACCGGCAGTTCGTGAGCCTGCAGCTCCGCGCTACTCTCCTGCGCCAGCCGCAGGCAGTCGCCAGGCTGCCACATGGCCGAATGCGCAGCCTGGCTACCAGAAACAGCAAGGTGAAGTGTATCGCCAGCTTTTGCAAACGCCCGCGTCGATGCAAAAACCAAAAGCGCCAGAAGCGCAGGAACCTGCACTTGCAGCGAACAGCCAGAGTTTTGGTCGAGTACTGACTATCGTCCATTCTGACTGTGCATTACTGGATCGAGATGGAAAAATTTCTCTTCTATCTCTGCCTGTGGCGGAGCGCTGGTTGCGTCAGGCGCAACTGACGCCGGGCGAAGTACCGGTTTGCGCCCAGCCGTTGCTCATTCCATTGCGGTTAAAAGTCTCAGGTGAAGAAAAATCGGCATTAGAAAAAGCGCAGTCGGCGCTGGCAGAATTAGGCATCGAATTTCAGTCCGATGCGCAGTATGTGACCATCAGGGCCGTGCCTTTACCCTTACGCCAACAAAATTTACAAATCTTGATTCCTGAACTGATAGGCTACCTGGCGAAGCAGTCCGTATTCGAACCTGGCAATATTGCGCAGTGGATTGCACGAAATCTGATGAGCGAACATGCACAGTGGTCAATGGCGCAGGCCATTACCCTGCTGGCGGACGTCGAACGATTATGTCCGCAGCTTGTGAAAACGCCGCCGGGTGGTCTGTTACAATCTGTTGATTTACATCCGGCGATAAAAGCCCTGAAAGATGAGTGATATCAGTAAGGCGAGCCTGCCTAAGGCGATTTTTTTGATGGGGCCGACGGCCTCCGGTAAAACGGCGTTAGCCATTGAGCTGCGTAAAATTTTACCAGTAGAGTTGATAAGCGTTGATTCTGCCCTTATTTACAAGGGGATGGATATCGGAACGGCGAAGCCGAATGCTGAAGAGTTACTCGTCGCGCCGCACCGATTGCTGGATATTCGCGATCCGTCGCAGGTTTATTCGGCTGCTGATTTTCGCCGCGATGCGTTGGCGGAAATGGCAGATATTACGGCTGCGGGGCGCATCCCACTGTTAGTGGGCGGTACGATGTTGTATTTCAAGGCGTTGCTGGAAGGGTTGTCGCCGCTACCGTCGGCGGACCCGGAAGTGCGGGCCAGAATTGAGCAACAGGCGGCAGAGCAAGGTTGGGAGTCATTGCATCGTCAACTTCAGGAGATTGATCCGGTTGCGGCAGCAAGGATTCATCCAAATGATCCACAAAGGCTTTCCCGGGCACTGGAAGTTTTTTTCATTTCGGGTAAAACTTTAACGGAACTGACGCAAACGTCAGGAGACGCTCTACCGTATCAGGTGCATCAGTTCGCCATCGCCCCGGCGAGCCGTGAACTGCTCCATCAACGAATTGAGCAGCGTTTTCATCAGATGTTGGCTTCAGGTTTTGAAGCAGAAGTCCGGGCGCTTTTTGCCCGAGGAGATTTGCATACGGACTTGCCTTCCATTCGTTGCGTGGGGTATCGCCAGATGTGGTCTTACCTTGAAGGCGAAATCTCATACGATGAAATGGTTTATCGAGGTGTTTGCGCCACGAGACAGTTGGCGAAGCGGCAAATAACCTGGTTGCGTGGTTGGGAAGGGGTTCACTGGCTTGACAGTGAAAAACCAGAACAAGCGCGTGACGAAGTATTACAGGTTGTTGGTGCTATCGCAGGCTGAATGTGTACAATTGAGGCGTATCGTGCGCAATTTTTTCAGAATCGAAAGGTTCAAAGTACAAATAAGCATATAAGGAAAAGAGAGAATGGCTAAGGGGCAATCTTTACAAGATCCGTTCCTGAACGCACTGCGTCGGGAACGTGTTCCAGTTTCTATTTATTTGGTGAATGGTATTAAGCTGCAAGGTCAAATCGAGTCTTTTGATCAGTTCGTGATCCTGTTGAAAAACACGGTCAGCCAGATGGTTTACAAACACGCGATTTCAACTGTTGTCCCGTCTCGCCCGGTTTCTCATCACAGTAACAATGCCGGTGGCGGTACCAGCAGTAACTACCATCACGGTAGCAGCGCGCAGAATGCTTCCGCGCAACAGGACAGCGAAGAAACCGAATAAGGTTTCGGGCTGTTTTTTTTACACGGGGAGCCAGCGATCCTGCGTTCCCCGCTGATCTATTTAGAGGGTTATACGCTTGTTTGACCGTTATGATGCTGGTGAGCAGGCGGTACTGGTACACATCTATTTTACGCAAGACAAAGATATGGAAGACCTCCAGGAGTTCGAATCTCTGGTCTCTTCCGCCGGTGTCGAAGCATTGCAGGTGATTACCGGTAGCCGTAAAGCGCCGCACCCAAAGTATTTTGTTGGTGAAGGTAAAGCCGTTGAAATTGCGGAAGCTGTAAAAGCGACGGGTGCTTCGGTCGTTCTTTTTGACCATGCATTAAGCCCGGCACAGGAGCGTAACCTTGAGCGTTTGTGCGAGTGTCGTGTTATCGACCGCACTGGTCTTATTTTAGATATTTTTGCCCAACGTGCGCGTACCCATGAAGGTAAGTTGCAGGTTGAGCTGGCGCAGCTGCGCCATCTGGCTACGCGCCTGGTGCGTGGCTGGACCCACCTTGAAAGACAGAAAGGCGGGATAGGTTTACGTGGCCCGGGTGAAACCCAGCTCGAAACCGACCGTCGTTTGTTGCGTAATCGCATCGTACAGATACAGTCGCGCCTGGAAAGAGTTGAAAAGCAGCGTGAGCAGGGGCGGCAATCGCGTATCAAAGCCGACGTTCCTACTGTTTCGCTGGTGGGATATACCAACGCCGGTAAATCCACCCTTTTCAATCGCATCACCGAAGCGCGGGTCTACGCGGCAGACCAGTTGTTTGCCACCCTCGACCCGACGTTGCGGCGTATTGACGTCGCGGATGTCGGTGAAACCGTGCTGGCGGATACCGTTGGGTTTATTCGCCATTTGCCTCACGATCTGGTGGCGGCGTTTAAAGCCACGTTGCAAGAGACGCGGCAAGCCACGCTGCTGTTGCATGTGATTGATGCGGCAGATGTGCGTGTACAAGAAAACATCGAAGCGGTGAATACGGTTCTTGAAGAGATCGATGCTCACGAGATCCCAACCCTGCTGGTGATGAACAAGATCGATATGCTGGACGATTTCGAACCGCGTATTGACAGAGATGAAGAAAACAAACCGATCCGTGTCTGGCTTTCCGCGCAGACCGGAGCGGGGATACCACAGCTTTTTCAGGCTTTGACGGAGCGACTTTCCGGTGAGGTGGCGCAGCATACATTGCGTTTGCCGCCGCAGGAAGGGCGTCTGAGAAGTCGTTTTTATCAGCTTCAGGCAATAGAAAAAGAGTGGATGGAGGAAGACGGCAGCGTAAGTCTGCAAGTTCGTATGCCGATCGTTGACTGGCGTCGCCTCTGTAAACAAGAACCGGCGTTGATCGATTACCTGATCTAACCGGCGATCGTCTGAAGCGTGGAGTCATATCCTCTGGCGTCGAAAGACTACAGGGATCACCGCATAACAAATATGGAGCACAAACATGGCGTGGAATCAGCCCGGTAATAACGGACAAGACCGCGACCCGTGGGGAAGCAGCAAACCTGGCGGCAACTCTGAGGGAAATGGAAACAAAGGCGGTCGCGATCAAGGGCCACCTGATTTAGATGATATCTTCCGCAAACTGAGCAAAAAGCTCGGTGGTCTGGGCGGAGGTAAAGGCACTGGATCTGGCGGTGGTAGTTCATCGCAAGGCCCGCGCCCGCAGCTTGGCGGTCGTGTCGTTACCATCGCAGCGGCAGCGATTGTCATTATCTGGGCGGCCAGTGGTTTCTACACCATTAAAGAAGCCGAACGCGGCGTGGTAACACGCTTTGGGAAATTCAGCCATCTGGTTGAGCCTGGTCTGAACTGGAAACCGACGTTTATTGACGAAGTCAAACCGGTGAACGTAGAAGCCGTGCGTGAACTGGCCGCATCCGGTGTGATGCTGACGTCGGACGAAAACGTGGTGCGCGTTGAGATGAACGTGCAGTACCGCGTCACCAATCCAGAAAAATATCTGTATAGCGTGACCAGCCCGGACGACAGCCTGCGTCAGGCTACCGACAGCGCCCTGCGTGGGGTTATCGGTAAATACACCATGGACCGCATTCTGACGGAAGGTCGTACTGTGATTCGTAGCGATACTCAGCGCGAACTGGAAGAGACGATTCGCCCGTATGACATGGGGATCACTCTGCTGGACGTCAACTTCCAGGCAGCTCGTCCGCCGGAAGAAGTTAAAGCCGCGTTTGACGATGCGATTGCCGCGCGTGAAAACGAACAGCAATACATTCGTGAAGCAGAAGCGTATACCAACGAAGTTCAGCCGCGTGCGAACGGTCAGGCGCAGCGTATCCTCGAAGAGGCGCGTGCGTACAAGGCTCAGACCATCCTGGAAGCTCAGGGTGAAGTGGCGCGCTTTGCTAAACTTCTGCCGGAATATAAAGCCGCGCCGGAAATTACTCGCGAGCGTCTGTATATCGAGACGATGGAAAAAGTGTTGGGCAATACCCGCAAAGTGCTGGTTAACGACAAAGGCGGCAACCTGATGGTTCTGCCGTTAGACCAGATGCTGAAAGGCGGTAATGCGCCTGCGGTGAAGAGCGACAACAACGCCAGCAACTTGTTGCGCCTGCCGCCAGCGCCTTCCTCCACGAACAGTGGAGTAAGCAACACATCGTCCACCAGTCAGGGCGATATTATGGACCAACGCCGCGCTAACGCGCAGCGTAATGACTACCAGCGTCAGGGGGAATAACGATGCGTAAGTCAGTTATCGCGATTATCATCATCGTGCTGGTAGTGCTTTACATGTCTGTCTTTGTCGTCAAAGAAGGTGAGCGCGGTATTACACTGCGTTTTGGTAAGGTACTGCGTGACGATGATAACAAACCTTTGGTTTATGAGCCGGGCCTGCATTTCAAGATACCGTTTATTGAAACGGTAAAAATGCTCGACGCGCGTATTCAGACCATGGACAACCAGGCCGATCGCTTTGTGACCAAAGAGAAGAAAGACCTGATCGTCGACTCTTACATCAAATGGCGCATCAGCGATTTCAGCCGTTACTATCTGGCAACGGGCGGCGGCGACATTTCGCAAGCGGAAGTGCTGTTGAAACGTAAGTTCTCTGACCGTTTACGTTCTGAAATCGGTCGTCTGGACGTGAAAGACATCGTCACTGATTCCCGTGGTCGCTTGACCCTGGAAGTGCGTGATGCGCTGAACTCCGGTTCTGCGGGTACCGAAGACGAAGTTACTACTCCAGCAGCGGATAACGCCATTGCCGAAGCGGCAGAGCGCGTAGCCGCTGAAACTAAAGGTAAAGTTGCTGCGATTAACCCGAACAGTATGGCGGCGCTGGGTATTGAAGTTGTCGATGTGCGAATTAAGCAAATCAACCTGCCGACCGAAGTATCTGAAGCGATCTACAACCGTATGCGCGCCGAGCGTGAAGCGGTAGCACGTCGTCACCGTTCACAAGGTCAGGAAGAAGCAGAAAAACTGCGTGCGACTGCCGACTATGAAGTCACCAGAACGCTGGCAGAAGCAGAGCGTCAGGGCCGCATCATGCGCGGTGAGGGCGATGCCGAAGCTGCCAAACTGTTTGCTGATGCATTCAGTCAGGATCCAGACTTCTACGCATTCATCCGTAGCCTGCGAGCTTATGAGAAAAGCTTCTCTGGTAATCAGGACGTGATGGTCATGAGCCCGGACAGCGATTTCTTCCGCTATATGAAGACGCCGAACTCCACGACGCGTTAATATAACGATTGCGGTACAGGTAAAAAGCCACCGCATCCTCAGGGATGTCGGTGGTTTTCTTTTTCTATAAGGATAATGAATGAATTCTACAATCTGGCTGGCGCTTGCCCTTGTTTTGGTGCTGGAAGGTTTAGGGCCGATGCTCTATCCACAGGCATGGAAGAAGATGATCTCCGCGATGACCAATTTACCCGATAATATTTTACGTCGTTTTGGCGGTGGACTTGTGGTTGCGGGCGTTGTGGTCTACTACATGTTGAGGAAAACGATTGGCTGAACAAAAAACAGACTGATCGAGGTCATTTTTGAGTGCAAAAAGTGCTGTAACTCTGAAAAAGCGATGGTAGAATCCATTTTTAAGCAAACGGTGATTTTGAAAAATGGGTAACAACGTCGTCGTACTGGGCACCCAATGGGGTGACGAAGGTAAAGGTAAGATCGTCGATCTTCTGACTGAACGGGCTAAATATGTTGTACGCTACCAGGGCGGTCACAACGCAGGCCATACTCTCGTAATCAACGGTGAAAAAACCGTTCTCCATCTTATCCCATCAGGTATTCTCCGCGAGAATGTAACCAGCATCATCGGTAACGGTGTTGTGCTGTCTCCGGCCGCGCTGATGAAAGAGATGAAAGAGCTGGAAGACCGTGGCATCCCTGTTCGTGAGCGTCTGCTGCTGTCTGAAGCATGTCCGCTGATCCTTGATTATCACGTTGCGCTGGATAACGCGCGTGAGAAAGCGCGCGGCGCGAAAGCGATCGGCACCACGGGGCGTGGTATCGGGCCTGCTTATGAAGATAAAGTGGCACGTCGCGGTCTGCGTGTTGGCGACCTTTTCGACAAAGAAACCTTCGCTGAAAAACTGAAAGAAGTGATGGAATATCACAACTTCCAGTTGGTTAACTACTACAAAGTTGAAGCGGTTGATTACCAGAAAGTTCTGGATGATGTGATGGCCGTTGCCGACATCCTGACTTCCATGGTGGTTGACGTTTCTGACCTGCTTGACCAGGCGCGTCAGCGTGGCGATTTCGTCATGTTTGAAGGTGCGCAGGGTACGCTTCTGGATATCGACCACGGTACTTATCCGTACGTAACCTCTTCCAACACCACTGCGGGCGGCGTGGCGACCGGTTCCGGCCTGGGCCCACGTTATGTTGATTACGTTCTGGGTATCCTCAAAGCTTACTCTACTCGTGTAGGCGCAGGTCCGTTCCCGACTGAACTGTTTGATGAAACTGGCGAGTTCCTCTGCAAGCAGGGTAACGAATTCGGCGCAACGACGGGTCGTCGTCGTCGTACCGGCTGGCTGGATACCGTTGCGGTTCGTCGTGCGGTACAACTGAACTCCCTGTCTGGCTTCTGCCTGACCAAACTGGACGTTCTGGATGGTCTGAAAGAGGTGAAACTCTGCGTGGCTTACCGTATGCCGGATGGTCGCGAAGTGACCACCACTCCGCTGGCAGCAGACGACTGGAAAGGTGTAGAGCCGATTTACGAAACCATGCCGGGTTGGTCTGAATCCACTTTCGGCGTGAAAGATCGTAGCGGTCTGCCGCAGGCTGCGCTGAACTACATCAAGCGAATTGAAGAGCTGACCGGTGTGCCGATCGATATCATCTCTACCGGCCCGGATCGTACTGAAACCATGATTCTGCGCGACCCGTTCGACGCATAATCATGGCACGTCCGGCAGATATTTTGCCTGCCGGGCTAACAATGTGATACATTACTGTGTCGGGTTAGCTAATAGAGCTATCCGGCACAGTGTTAAATCCTCGCTTTTTTCCTTCCCCGAACTGAAATAAATTAGCGACACAGCTTGTGGCTGGTTTATCATCAATACAAGTGTATTTTTCCCGATTTCCCTTTTCTTGAGGTTGATGTGCAGTTAACGAGTTTCACCGATTACGGATTGCGTGCGCTGATCTATATGGCGTCATTACCGGAAGGGCGGATGACCAGTATTTCTGAAGTAACTGATGTCTACGACGTCTCCCGTAATCATATGGTCAAAATAATCAATCAACTTAGTCGTGCCGGCTACGTGACTGCTGTTCGTGGAAAAAATGGCGGCATTCGTCTGGGGAAACCGGCGAGTGCTATACGTATTGGTGATGTGGTGCGTGAGCTGGAACCCTTATCGCTGGTGAATTGCAGCAGTGAGTTTTGCCACATAACACCTGCCTGTCGGTTGAAACAGGCACTTTCTAAGGCCGTGCAAAGTTTTCTGACGGAACTGGATAACTACACGCTTGCCGATTTGGTTGAAGAGAATCAACCGCTTTATAAATTATTGCTGGTGGAGTGACGAAAATCTTCATCAGAGATGACAACGGAGGAACCGAGATGTCACAAGATCCTTTCCAGGAACGCGAAGCTGAAAAATACGCGAATCCCATCCCTAGCCGGGAATTTATCCTCGAACATTTAACCAAACGAGAAAAACCAGCCAGCCGTGATGAGCTGGCAGTAGAACTGCACATCGAAGGCGAAGAGCAACTGGAAGCTTTACGTCGCCGTCTGCGCGCTATGGAGCGCGACGGACAACTGGTCTTCACTCGCCGTCAGTGCTATGCGCTGCCGGAACGCCTCGATCTGGTGAAAGGTACCGTTATTGGTCACCGTGATGGCTACGGCTTTCTGCGGGTTGAAGGGCGTAAAGATGATTTGTATCTCTCCAGCGAGCAGATGAAAACCTGCATTCATGGCGATCAGGTACTGGCGCAGCCGCTGGGCGCCGACCGCAAAGGCCGTCGTGAAGCGCGTATTGTCCGCGTGCTGGTACCCAAAACCAGCCAGATCGTCGGTCGCTACTTTACTGAAGCGGGCGTCGGCTTCGTGGTTCCTGACGACAGTCGTTTGAGCTTCGATATTTTAATCCCGCCCGATCAGATTATGGGCGCGAGGATGGGCTTTGTGGTGGTGGTCGAACTGACCCAACGTCCGACTCGCCGTACCAAAGCGGTGGGTAAAATCGTCGAAGTGCTTGGCGATAATATGGGCACCGGCATGGCGGTCGATATCGCTCTGCGTACCCATGAAATTCCGCACATCTGGCCGCAGGCCGTTGAGCAACAGGTTACCGGGCTGAAAGAAGAAGTACCGGAAGAGGCAAAAGCAGGCCGTGTTGATCTGCGCGATCTACCATTGGTTACCATTGATGGTGAAGATGCTCGTGACTTTGACGATGCGGTTTACTGCGAGAAGAAACGCGGCGGCGGTTGGCGTTTGTGGGTCGCAATTGCCGACGTCAGTTACTATGTGCGTCCGCCAACACCGCTGGACAGAGAAGCGCGTAACCGTGGTACGTCGGTCTACTTCCCGTCGCAGGTTATTCCGATGTTGCCGGAAGTGCTCTCTAACGGCCTGTGCTCGCTCAACCCGCAGGTAGACCGCCTGTGTATGGTGTGCGAAATGACGGTTTCATCGAAAGGGCGATTGACCGGCTATAAATTCTACGAAGCGGTGATGAGTTCTCACGCGCGTCTGACCTACACCAAAGTCTGGCATATTCTGCAAGGCGATCAGGAGCTGCGCGAGCAGTACGCGCCGCTGGTTAAGCATCTCGAAGAGCTGCATAACCTCTATAAAGTGCTGGATAAAGCTCGTGAAGAGCGCGGCGGGATCTCATTTGAAAGCGAAGAAGCGAAGTTTATTTTCAACGCTGAACGTCGTATTGAGCGTATCGAACAGACTCAGCGTAACGATGCACACAAATTAATTGAAGAGTGCATGATTCTGGCGAATATCTCGGCGGCGCGTTTCGTTGAGAAAGCGAAAGAACCGACACTGTTCCGTATTCACGACAAGCCGAGCACTGAAGCGATTACCTCCTTCCGTTCAGTACTGGCGGAGCTGGGGCTGGAACTACCCGGCGGTAACAAGCCGGAACCGCGTGACTACGCTGAGCTGCTGGAGTCGGTGGCCGACCGTCCTGATGCAGAAATGCTGCAAACCATGCTGCTGCGCTCGATGAAACAGGCGATTTATGATCCAGAAAACCGCGGTCACTTCGGTCTGGCATTACAGTCTTATGCGCACTTTACTTCGCCGATTCGTCGTTACCCTGATCTGACGCTGCACCGCGGCATTAAGTATCTGCTGGCGAAAGAGCAGGGGCATCAGGGGAATACCACCGAAACTGGCGGTTATCATTATTCGATGGAAGAGATGCTGCAACTGGGTCAGCACTGTTCGATGGCGGAACGCCGTGCTGATGAAGCGACGCGTGATGTGGCTGACTGGCTGAAGTGTGACTTTATGCTCGACCAGGTTGGCAACGTCTTTAAAGGCGTAATCTCCAGCGTCACCGGATTTGGTTTCTTCGTCCGTCTGGACGAGCTGTTTATTGATGGCCTGGTTCACGTCTCTTCGCTGGACAACGACTACTATCGTTTTGACCAGGTGGGTCAACGTCTGATGGGCGAATCCAGTGGTCAGACTTATCGTCTGGGCGATCGCGTGGAAGTTCGCGTCGAAGCGGTTAATATGGACGAGCGCAAAATCGACTTTAGCCTGATCTCCAGCGAACGCGCGCCGCGTAACGTCGGTAAAACGGCGCGTGAGAAAGCGAAAAAAGGCGATACAGGCAAAAAAGGTGGCAAGCGTCGTCAGGTCGGTAAAAAGGTAAACTTTGAGCCAGACAGCGCCTTCCGCGGTGAGAAAAAAGCGAAGCCGAAAGCGGCGAAGAAAGAGGCGAGAAAAGCGAAAAAGCCCTCGGCTAAAACGCAAAAAATAGCTGCAGCGACCAAAGCGAAGCGTGCGGCGAAGAAAAAAGTGGCAGAGTGATCAATACCCTCTTTAAACAGAAGAGGGTCAGATTGCTGGCAAAATGCGCTTTGTTCATGCCGGATGCGGCGTGAACGCCTTATCCGGTCTACATAATTACGCAAATTCAATATATTGCAGAAATCATGTAGACCTGATAAGCGTAGCGCATCAGGCAAAACGTAAACAACGAGTACATTAATGAGCGAAATGATTTACGGCATCCACGCAGTGCAGGCCCTGCTGGAGCGCGCCCCTGAACGTTTTCAGGAAGTCTTTATTTTAAAAGGCCGTGAAGATAAACGTCTGTTGCCGCTGATTCACGCCCTTGAGTCCCATGGCGTGGTTATCCAGCTGGCAAACCGCCAATATCTCGACGAGAAAAGCGACGGTGGCGTACATCAGGGGATTATCGCCCGCGTTAAGCCGGGACGTCAGTATCAGGAAAATGATCTGCCGGATCTGATCGCTTCGCTCGATCAATCTTTCCTGTTGATCCTCGACGGCGTGACCGATCCGCATAACCTCGGCGCGTGCTTGCGTAGCGCGGATGCCGCAGGTGTTCACGCCGTGATCGTGCCGAAAGATCGCTCCGCACAACTTAACGCCACGGCGAGAAAAGTCGCTTGCGGCGCAGCAGAAAGCGTTCCGCTGATTCGGGTGACTAACCTGGCGCGCACCATGCGTATGCTACAGGAAGAGAATATCTGGATCGTTGGTACGGCGGGTGAAGCAGACCATACTCTCTATCAGAGCAAAATGACCGGACGTCTGGCGCTGGTGATGGGCGCAGAAGGTGAAGGTATGCGTCGCCTGACCCGTGAACATTGCGATGAGTTGATCAGCATCCCAATGGCTGGAAGCGTTTCTTCCCTGAACGTTTCGGTTGCGACCGGAATTTGCTTATTTGAAGCGGTTCGCCAGCGCAGCTAGCTTATCTGAATTATGAAAAGCCATCCAGATTTGGATGGTTTTTTTTCAGTGGCTGGAGGATGCGCGACGCAACGGCATTATTCCGCGTGATGCTGATCAGTATAATGCCATTCAGGAGCGTTTGATTTCGCGCTTTAGCGGTTAGAGTGGATGATGCGTGATGATAACGGTCCGCTGTTGCGTAAGCGCCGTGAGCAATGGGTGGAACCACTATGGAAAAGTATTTTGAGCAACAAAGGATTAATGCCGCTGTTATGGCGTTTTTTCCCTGATCATCCCTAATCTTCTTGCGTCCTGGTTCGATGGCGAAAAACCGCAGATTGCCGCTGGCGAAAGCTATGTACGTAAACCGATCTACTCGCGCGAAGGCGGTAATGTCACCATTTTTGATGGTAAAAATAATGTCATTGACTATGCAGAAGGTGACTACGCCGATGAACCGATGATCTATCAGGCGTTTCAACCGCTACCGCGATTTGGTGATAGCTACACGCTGATTGGTAGCTGGGTTGTCGATGATGAAGCGTGCGGTATGGGGATTCGCGAAGATAACACGCTGATAACCAAAGACACCTCACGTTTTGTCCCACATTACATTGCTGGCTAAGAATGTTTTAGCAATCTCTTTCTGTCAGGAATCCGTGGCAGTGACCATACTTAGGGTGACTGCCATTGATGGAGGGAGACACAGTGCACTGGCAAACTCACACCGTTTTTAATCAACCGATACCATTAAATAACAGCAATTTATATCTGTCAGATGGCGCGCTCTGCGAAGCGGTAACGCGTGAAGGCGCGAGCTGGGATAGCGATTTTCTTGCCAGTATTGGCCAGCAATTAGGGACGGCCGAATCCCTTGAATTGGGGCGGCTGGCGAATGTGAATCCGCCAGAGTTGTTACGCTACGACGCCCAGGGACGCCGTCTGGACGATGTTCGTTTTCATCCCGCATGGCACCTGCTGATGCAGGCGTTATGTACTAATCGGGTGCACAATCTGGCCTGGGAAGAAGATGTTCGCTCCGGCGCATTTGTGGCGCGGGCGGCGCGTTTTATGTTGCACGCGCAAGTTGAGGCCGGATCGTTATGTCCGATAACCATGACCTTTGCCGCCACGCCATTGTTGTTACAGATGCTGCCAGCGCCGTTTCAGGACTGGACTACGCCGTTGTTGAGCGATCGCTACGACTCCCACTTATTGCCCGGCGGACAAAAACGCGGTCTGTTGATTGGCATGGGTATGACGGAAAAGCAGGGCGGCTCAGATGTGATGAGTAATACCACTCGCGCGGAACGTCTGGATGATGGTTCTTATCGACTGGTGGGGCATAAATGGTTTTTCTCGGTGCCGCAAAGTGATGCGCATCTGGTGCTGGCGCAAACCACGGGCGGCTTGTCCTGTTTTTTTGTGCCGCGATTTTTGCCTGATGGGCAACGCAACGCGATTCGCCTGGAACGGCTGAAAGATAAGCTGGGCAATCGCTCCAACGCCAGCTGTGAAGTGGAGTTTCAGGATGCCATCGGCTGGTTACTGGGTCAGGAAGGTGAAGGAATTCGTCTGATCCTGAAAATGGGCGGGATGACGCGTTTTGATTGTGCCCTGGGTAGCCATGCCATGATGCGCCGCGCGTTTTCGCTGGCGGTTTATCATACTCATCAACGTCATGTATTTGGCAAGTCGTTAATTGAACAACCTCTAATGCGTCATGTCTTAAGTCGCATGGCGCTCCAGCTTGAAGGACAAACTGCGCTGCTGTTTCGTCTGGCGCGGGCGTGGGATCGGCGTGCCGATGCTAAAGAAGCCCTGTGGGCGCGCTTATTTACGCCTGCGGCGAAGTTTGTAATCTGCAAAAGCGGTATCCCGTTTGTCGCGGAAGCGATGGAAGCGCTTGGTGGTATTGGTTATTGCGAGGAGAGTGAGTTGCCGCGGCTGTACCGGGAAATGCCGGTGAACAGTATCTGGGAAGGTTCCGGCAACATTATGTGTCTGGATGTTCTGCGCGTTCTTAACAAACAAGCGGGCGTATACGATTTATTGACAGAAGCATTTATGGAAGTGAAAGGGCAGGATCGCTATTTTGATCGCGCAGTTCGTCGTTTGCAGCAACAATTGCGCAAACCGGCTGAAGAACTGGGGCGAGAGATCACTCATCAGCTATTCTTACTGGGCTGTGGTGCGCAAATGTTGAAATATGCCTCTCCACCAATGGCGCAGGCGTGGTGTCAGATGATGTTTGATACGCGCGGTGGCGTGCGGTTGTCAGAGCAGATCCAGAATGATTTATTGCTGCGGGCGACTGGCGGCGTGTGTTTGTAAGTGTCAACGCTGGCACGTCTTCTCATGCCTACAGCAGTATTCTGTACTAATGCCATGAAATTTCAGGATCTGTAGGCCGGATAAGGCGCTTGCGCCGCATCCGGCATTGTTCGCAGTTGATGACACTTACGCATACAGTATCGCCTGTACGCGCCAGTTATCAGGCTGCTGGTCTTCATACATGGTAATAATGCGATACCATGATGCGCCTTGTTCATCGGCTTTTAACGCCACGATACGTTCCACATCCTGCGGATCCCCTGAAATATTGCTAACCGAGATCTGACCTATTTCATTCAGGCCCGTCACGCAGTCAGCACTGGCGAATTCGGCAGACTGTGCCATGGCGCTCGTGGGATAAGTCACTAATTGCAGCGAGGGTGAGGCAAGTAATTGTTTCATCGTCAGCTCCATTTTTCGTTTCCCCGCATGTTGCAGGGCATTCCATCGCGGTAATAAACGTCCGGGCTTCCCGCTGGTAGTTTATTGTGCACAGGTAAACGCATAGGGACGCAAAGCAATGTAAAGCTGACTATGTAAGTTGTCTGATTTATTTACGATATAAAATGGCTTGTGAATACTACTGTCCTGTCACGATGGTTTCGTCCACCATGACGACAACGTAATAATCAGCTTTGGCTGCGGCAGCTTTCGCTCTGATTTCTGCTAATGCGTCATCTGGAGAACCTCGAACCATCGTGGTTACCGTACCTATTCGCTGTAGCCCTTGCGTCTGGTCGCGGCGAATTTCTTACGGATGGTCCGTTACTGGCGGTGCTGGCTGTGGCGTACCTTGCAGTGCGCTACAGGCACTTAACATCAATACCAATAATAAACGGGTAAACCGGTAAATAACGCTATTACGTTTCCTGCTAACCATAGTGTAGTGCCTTATTAATTTAACTTTGGGGGAATGTTCCCGAATTGTTACCTGGTACGCGATTTTCGAATGAAAACGTGGCGAAAGCGTAACCTATATCTCAACATTATGAATCAATACTGTCGGCAGAAACTTGTACTAAGGATTTCTTCATGTCATACCAGACTAAAAGGAGAGACAGATGATTGAATTAGAATCACGAGTACTGGCAGATATTCCTGTTCTTCATGCTTGTCCTGCCGGGCAAAAAGAGACACCGCTACTATGTGTGATTTTTTATCACGGCTTTACTTCATCCAGCCTGGTTTATAGCTATTTTGCTGTCGCACTGGCGCAGGCTGGCTTACGGGTAATAATGCCGGATGCGCCCGATCATGGTATCCGTTTTAGTGGTGATGCATCGCGACGACTCAAACAATTCTGGCAAATTTTGCTGCAAAATATGCATGAGTTCACTGCGTTACGTGCGGCAATTATTGAAGAAAACTTGCTGCTTGATGAACGTCTGGCGGTCGGTGGCGCGTCGATGGGAGCGATGACGGCGCTTGGGATTGCAGCTTGCTATCCATCTGTGAAATGTACTGCCAGTATGATGGGATCTGGCTATTTCACATCGCTTGCCCGTTCTCTGTTTCCACCGTTGCAGCCTGAAACGCCAGCACAGCAAAATGAATTTAATAACATTATTGCTCCACTGGCAGAGTGGGAAGCGACAAACCGCCTGGACGAACTGGGAAGCAGGCCACTGCTGTTATGGCATGGCCTTGACGATGATGTTGTGCCTGCCAAGGAATCACTACGTTTGCAGCAGGCATTAAGAGAAACGGGACGAGATAAACAATTGACCTGTTCGTGGCAGCCAGGCGTCCGTCACCGCATTACGCCTGAGGCGCTGGAGGCTGCTGTGATATTTTTCCGCCAGCATCTTTAAACGCGCAGAATGCTGACCCCTTGCGCTTCCAGTTGTTGCAGGATTTCCGGGTTAGCATTTTTGCCGGTGATCAACATATCGATTTGATCGGCGCGGCTAAAGAGCATACCCGCGCGTTCACCAATCTTGCTGCTATCGACCAGTACGACCAGTTTTCCTACCACGCTCAGCATCTTCTGTTCTGCCATCGCCGTCAGCATATCGGTTTTATACAACCCTTCAGCGGTCAACCCTTTGCCGCTGGTGAACATCCAGTGCCCGGCGTAGAGGCTATTTTCGCTACCCTGCGGACTTAAAGTGATGGACTGACTTTTGTTGTATTGCCCGCCCATGATGATCACGCTGTCGTGTTCCTGATCGATCAGATAATTCGCCAACGGTAGATAATTAGTGATGATTTGCACTGGCTTGCCGCACATTTCTCGCCCGAGCAGGAACGCAGTAGAACCGCAGTTGATGACCACGCTTTCGCCCGGATTCACCAGTTGTGAAGCTGTTTTGGCGATACGAACTTTTTCGTCGTGGTTTTGCGCCTGGTGTAGATTCATTGGCGTCCAGCGCGGGCGCTGTTGAGTAATGGCTTCTGCGCCGTTGCGCACTTTTTTCAGTTTGCCGCTTTCGTCGAGTTTATTGATGTCGCGTCGCGCGGTAGCAGGCGAAATCCCCAGACGCTCAACGACTTTCTCTACGGTCACAAAGCCCAATTGTGCGAGCATTTCCAGGAGGATTTGATGTCTTTGTGCTTCAGTCATGAGCTATTCCGATAAAATTTGATTTTTTTAGATGATATTTGAAATAGCCAGGAAATACTACGCCGGATAGCGCCGTGCTACCCGGCATAAACAACAAATTACAGGAACGATTTGAACGGCAGATCCGGTTCAATGGTGAAGCAATCATCGAAACCACGCGGATAGTGATACTCGAGGTTATCTTTATCTAACGGCCAGGTAAATTTGCCGCCAACCTGCCAGATAAACGGCTTGAAGCCATACTTCAGACGATCTTTTTTCATCTCCCACAGCACGCGGATCTCTTGCGGATCGGCCTGGAAGTTTGACCAGATATCGTGATGGAATGGGATCACCACTTTCGTATTCAGCGCTTCTGCCATGCGCAGGATATCGGCGCTGGTCATTTTGTCAGTAATACCGCGCGGGTTTTCACCGTAAGATCCTAAAGCCACGTCGATCTGATGTTCGTTGCCATGTTTCGCGTAGTAGTTGGAATAGTGAGAGTCGCCACTGTGATACAGGGAGCCGCCTGGCGTTTTGAACAGATAGTTCACTGCGCGATCGTCCATGCCATCCGGCAGGACGCCAGCCGCTTTTTGATCCGCAGGCAGGGTGATCAATGCAGTACGGTCAAATGCGTCAAGTGCATGAATTTCTATATCTTTCACTTTAACCACATCGCCGGGTTTCACCACGATGCAGCGTTCTTTCGGTACGCCCCAGCCAATCCACAGATCCACGCAGGTTTTCGGACCGATGAACGGTACGTCGTCAGCGCAGTTTTGCATCACGGCGGCAGCAACGTTCACGTCAATATGATCATTGTGATCGTGAGTAGCCAGTACGGCGTCGATCTGGCGAATCGCAAACGGATCAAGGACAAACGGTGTAGTACGCAGGTTTGGTTGCAGTTTTTTCACGCCGGCCATGCGTTGCATCTGATGGCCCTGTTTCATCAGCGGGTTACCGTGACTTTGTTTGCCGGTGCCGCACCAGAAATCGACGCACACATTGGTGCCGCCTTCTGATTTCAACCAGATCCCGGTACAACCGAGCCACCACATCGCAAATGTGCCTGGTGCAACCCGCTCCTGTTCAATTTCTTCGTTCAGCCAGCTACCCCACTCCGGGAAGGTGCTCAGGATCCAGGATTCACGGGTGATACTTTTCACTTTACTCATCGCCATTTACCTTCATGGTTGTTCAATTTGAATCAGTTTGTGATTGGTTTTGATTAATCCTGACACTATTTTTTCAGGAAGGCAATGACCGTTTTTTGGGTTTTTGCCAGAAGAGTTGTTGCTGATTTTGGGCAATGTAAGATTTAATGGAGTAGGGAAAATGTTTAACTAAATGAATTTAAATGAATAAATTTGACGTTGTGTGAGTTCCATACTTTTACGATGGAATTATTTGCGTGTCTCGTCACAATTAATCATATTTAATCTTGTTGTGATTACTTCTGAAAATTAGAGTGAGGGCACAACATTCTGGGTGTGCGGAATACTCAGCTACCTCTTCTTCAGGAGATCGTGATGGAGATCCTCTACAGCATCTTTACCGTGTTTTTTAACCAGGTCATGACCAATGCCCCATTACTGCTGGGTATTGTGACCTGTCTGGGTTACATCCTGCTGCGCAAAAGTGTCAGCGTTATTATCAAAGGTACGATAAAAACCATTATCGGTTTCATGTTGTTACAGGCGGGATCTGGGATCCTGACCAGCACCTTCAAACCGGTGGTGGCAAAAATGTCGGAAGTTTACGGCATCAACGGCGCTATCTCAGATACTTACGCATCAATGATGGCAACCATCGAGCGTATGGGCGACGCCTATAGCTGGGTAGGTTATGCAGTGCTGTTGGCACTGGCGCTGAATATCTGTTACGTGCTGTTGCGTCGTATTACTGGTATTCGCACCATTATGCTGACGGGCCATATCATGTTCCAGCAAGCGGGGCTTATCGCCGTCACGCTGTTTATTTTTGGCTACTCCATGTGGACAACCATTATCTGCACCGCAGTTTTGGTTTCACTCTACTGGGGGATTACCTCCAACATGATGTACAAGCCGACTCAGGAAGTGACGGATGGCTGCGGTTTCTCCATTGGTCACCAGCAGCAATTTGCTTCGTGGATCGCTTATAAAATTGCGCCTTACCTGGGAAAAAAAGAGGAAAGCGTTGAAGATCTCAAACTGCCGGGCTGGCTGAATATTTTCCATGACAATATCGTCTCCACGGCGATTGTGATGACCATTTTCTTTGGCGCCATCCTGCTCTCGTTCGGTATTGATACCGTTCAGGCGATGGCAGGCAAAGTGCACTGGACTATCTATATCCTGCAAACGGGTTTCTCCTTTGCGGTCGCGATCTTCATCATTACTCAGGGCGTACGCATGTTTGTGGCGGAACTCTCTGAAGCGTTCAACGGTATTTCCCAGCGTCTTATCCCCGGCGCGGTTCTGGCGATTGACTGTGCGGCAATTTATAGCTTCGCGCCGAACGCCGTAGTCTGGGGCTTTATGTGGGGCACTATCGGGCAGCTAATTGCGGTCGGTATCCTGGTTGCTTGCGGCTCTTCCATTCTGATTATTCCTGGCTTTATCCCGATGTTCTTCTCCAACGCCACCATTGGTGTATTCGCTAACCATTTCGGCGGCTGGCGGGCGGCGATCAAGATTTGTCTGGTGATGGGGATGATCGAAATCTTTGGCTGTGTCTGGGCGGTGAAACTCACTGGTATGAGTGCCTGGATGGGCATGGCGGACTGGTCAATTCTGGCTCCGCCGATGATGCAGGGCTTCTTCTCCGTCGGTATTGCCTTTATGGCCGTCATCATCGTTATTGCCCTAGCGTATATGTTCTTCGCTGGTCGCGCGCTGCGTGCAGAAGAAGAGGCAGAAAAACAACTGGCAGAGCATTCTGCTTAACAAGGAGTTTTGATTATGACCGTACGTATTCTGGCTGTGTGTGGCAACGGACAAGGCAGTTCCATGATCATGAAAATGAAAGTGGACCAGTTTTTAACCCAATCAAACATTGACCACACGGTAAATAGCTGCGCGGTTGGCGAGTACAAAAGCGAGTTGAGCGGTGCGGATATCATCATCGCTTCTACCCATATCGCAGGAGAAATCACCGTGACCGGCAACAAATATGTGGTGGGGGTGCGCAACATGCTCTCGCCTGCTGACTTTGGTCCAAAACTGCTGGAAGTGATCAAAGAGCATTTCCCGCAGGACGTGAAGTAAGGACGCGCCATGAAATTACGTGATTCGCTGGCTGAAAATAAATCCATCCGTCTGCAGGCCGAAGCTGAAACCTGGCAGGAGGCGGTAAAAATCGGCGTTGACCTGCTGGTGGCGGCAAATGTGGTAGAGCCACGTTATTACCAGGCGATTCTGGATGGCGTTGAACAGTTCGGCCCTTATTTCGTTATCGCTCCGGGGCTGGCGATGCCGCACGGACGGCCAGAAGAGGGAGTCAAAAAAACTGGATTTGCTCTCGTCACGCTGAAAAAACCGCTGACGTTCAACCACGATGATAACGACCCCGTGGACATCCTCATCACCATGGCGGCGGTCGATGCCAACACGCATCAGGAAGTGGGCATCATGCAGATCGTCAATCTGTTTGAAGATGAAGAGAATTTTGACCGTTTACGCGCCTGCCGCACCGAGCAGGAAGTGCTTGATTTAATTGACCGCACCAACGCGGCTGCTTAAGAAGGAATTGAACATGTCATTACCAATGCTGCAAGTCGCGCTGGACAACCAAACGATGTCTCACGCGTATGAAACCACACGTCTGATCGCCGAAGAAGTCGATATTATCGAAGTGGGAACCATCCTTTGTATGGGGGAAGGCGTGCGTGCGGTTCGCGATCTGAAAGCGCTCTATCCGCACAAAATCGTACTGGCTGATGCCAAAATCGCTGATGCGGGAAAAATTCTTTCTCGCATGTGTTTTGAAGCCAATGCGGATTGGGTCACTGTGATTTGTTGCGCGGATATCAACACCGCGAAAGGTGCACTGGAAGTCGCCCATGAATTTAAAGGCGATGTACAGATTGAGCTGACAGGGTTCTGGACATGGGAACAGGCGCAGGCGTGGCGCGAAGCGGGCATTCAGCAGGTGGTTTATCATCGCAGCCGCGATGCGCAGGCGGCAGGTGTGGGTTGGGGCGAGGCGGATATTACGGCTATTAAGCGTCTTTCTGATATGGGTTTCAAAGTCACCATTACTGGTGGTCTGGCGCTGGAAGATCTGCCGCTGTTCAAAGGGATTCCGATTCACGTCTTTATTGCGGGTCGCAGCATCCGTGATGCGGCATCTCCGGTCGAAGCCGCACGTCAGTTCAAACGCTCCATCGCTGAATTGTGGGGCTAAGGAGCGGATATGTTGTCTAAACAAATCCCGCTTGGCATATACGAAAAAGCGCTCCCCGCCGGGGAGTGCTGGCTGGAACGGCTGCAACTGGCAAAAACGTTAGGCTTCGATTTTGTTGAGATGTCGGTAGATGAAACTGATGAGCGCCTTTCGCGCCTCGACTGGAGCCGCGAGCAGCGTCTGGCGCTGGTAAGCGCCATTGTCGAAACTGGCGTGCGCGTGCCGTCTATGTGCCTTTCCGCCCATCGCCGTTTCCCGCTGGGCAGCGAAGATGACGCGGTGCGGGCACAGGGGCTGGAGATTATGCGTAAAGCCATTCAGTTCGCCCAGGACGTCGGCATTCGCGTGATCCAGCTGGCGGGCTATGACGTTTACTACCAGGAAGCCAATAACGAAACGCGCCGTCGTTTTCGTGACGGTCTGAAAGAGAGCGTTGAGATGGCAAGTCGTGCGCAGGTGACGCTGGCGATGGAGATCATGGATTATCCGTTGATGAATTCCATCAGCAAGGCGCTGGGCTACGCGCACTATCTTAACAACCCGTGGTTCCAGCTCTACCCGGATATCGGCAACTTATCGGCGTGGGACAACGACGTGCAGATGGAGTTGCAGGCTGGAATCGGGCATATCGTCGCGGTGCATGTGAAAGACACCAAACCTGGCGTCTTTAAAAACGTGCCGTTTGGCGAAGGCGTGGTGGATTTCGAACGTTGTTTTGAAACGCTCAAACAGAGTGGCTATTGCGGGCCGTACCTGATTGAGATGTGGAGCGAAACGGCGGAAGACCCGGCGGCAGAAGTGGCGAAAGCGCGCGATTGGGTGAAAGCGCGCATGGCCAAAGCAGGCATGGTGGAGGCGGTATAATGCAAAAGCTGAAACAGCAGGTGTTTGAGGCCAACATGGATCTGCCGCGTTACGGGCTGGTGACCTTTACCTGGGGCAACGTCAGCGCCATTGACCGCGAACGCGGGCTGGTGGTGATCAAGCCCAGCGGTGTCGCCTACGAAACCATGAAAGCGGACGATATGGTGGTGGTCGATATGAGCGGTAAGGTGGTGGAAGGGGAGTATCGTCCGTCTTCCGACACTGCGACGCATCTCGAACTCTACCGTCGTTATCCGTCGCTTGGTGGTATTGTCCATACCCACTCCACTCATGCCACCGCATGGGCGCAGGCGGGGCTGGCGATCCCGGCGTTAGGCACCACGCACGCCGATTACTTCTTTGGCGACATCCCGTGCACGCGCGGATTAAGCGAAGAAGAGGTGCAGGGTGAGTACGAACTGAATACCGGCAAAGTGATTATCGAAACGCTGGGTGGCGCCGAGCCGCTGCATACGCCGGGAATTGTGGTGTATCAGCACGGGCCGTTCGCCTGGGGGAAAGATGCCCACGAAGCGGTGCATAATGCGGTGGTGATGGAAGAAGTGGCGAAAATGGCGTGGATTGCGCGCGGCATTAACCCGCAGCTTAGTCCCATCAATAGCTATTTGATGAATAAACACTTCATGCGTAAGCACGGACCCAACGCTTATTACGGGCAAAAGTAAAACACGCGCTGCGGAAATTTCCTTTTTCGGGAGATAACTGGTCTGATTCCGCAGCCGTTTTTCAAAAAAAGCCCCCGGTGAAGGGGGCAATGCAAACTATGGCAATGTTTCGTTGGTTATACCTGGTGCTAGCGATAAATATCCGCGCTGGCGTGCATGTTGCCGTTGCTCCCCGGTTCCCGCATCAGAATCACGTGGTAGTACGTTGCGCCTCGCGCATCAGTCTCTTCGTTCAGTGCCTGACGCGCTTCGCTTTCAGTGGCGAAGTTATGATTGATATAAATCACGCCTAAGCTCTGTACATCATCTATATTTCTGGCCTGGTGGTTATTAATTTCAATGGCTGCTGATGCATTCGCACTTAGCAAAAGCACAGCCAGAAGGGCTAAAACACGGCTGAACATAGATACCTCCTCGACGGCTGTCTCTGTGTGCTCTCCTCTTTAGCGATCTTCTGATTTAATTTTAACCACTGATGACAGAGGTGATGGTGACCATTTCTGATGCAGTTGTTCAAAAAAACACCTTAATGAGATGTGATGAACTTCAAATCAGCGAGTTAGTCCTGTTTAGTGAAAGATCAGATTTATTTGTCGGCTGGCCTTGAGTTTGGCGGGGTATGTCAGTACTATAACGCGTCATTTTTCAGCCGACCTTTAACACGTTCCTTGCCTCCCCGGGATTCGGCTGACCCAGACAGGAGGCTGAATAATCCGTAAGGAGCAATTCGATGCGTCATTACGAAATCGTTTTTATGGTCCATCCTGACCAGAGCGAACAGGTTCCGGGCATGATCGAGCGCTACACTGCTGCCATCACTGGTGCAGAAGGCAAGATCCACCGTCTGGAAGACTGGGGCCGCCGTCAGCTGGCTTACCCGATCAACAAACTGCACAAAGCACACTACGTTCTGATGAACGTTGAAGCGCCGCAGGAAGTGATCGATGAGCTGGAAACTACCTTCCGCTTCAACGATGCCGTTATCCGCAGCATGGTTATGCGTACCAAGCACGCTGTTACCGAAGCATCTCCGATGGTTAAAGCGAAAGACGAGCGCCGCGAGCGTCGCGATGATTTCGCAAACGAAACCGCAGATGATGCTGAAGCTGGGGATTCTGAAGAGTAATTTCTGATGACCAACCGTCTGGCGTTGTCCGGCACCGTGTGCAGGATGCCCCTTCGAAAGGTCAGTCCATCAGGAATTCCTCACTGCCAGTTCGTGCTTGAGCATCGTTCTGTGCAGGAGGAAGCCGGTTTTCACCGGCAGGCGTGGTGCCAAATGCCCGTTATTGTTAGCGGACACGAAAACCAGGCCATTACTCACAGTATAACGGTCGGCAGTCGCATAACCGTTCAGGGGTTCATTTCATGCCACAAGGCAAAGAACGGTCTGAGCAAAATGGTTTTGCATGCCGAGCAGATTGAATTGATAGATTCTGGAGACTAGCCATATGGCACGTTATTTCCGTCGTCGCAAGTTCTGCCGTTTCACCGCGGAAGGCGTTCAAGAGATCGACTATAAAGATATCGCTACGCTGAAAAACTACATCACCGAAAGCGGTAAGATTGTCCCAAGCCGTATCACCGGTACCCGTGCAAAATACCAGCGTCAGCTGGCTCGCGCTATCAAACGCGCTCGCTACCTGTCCCTGCTGCCGTACACTGATCGCCATCAGTAATCGGTCACGGTCCATTAATACGACTTTGAGAGGATAAGGTAATGCAAGTTATTCTGCTTGATAAAGTAGCAAACCTGGGTAGCCTGGGTGATCAGGTAAACGTTAAAGCGGGCTATGCTCGTAACTTCCTGGTACCGCAGGGTAAAGCTGTTCCAGCTACCAAGAAAAACATTGAATTCTTCGAAGCACGTCGCGCTGAACTGGAAGCTAAACTGGCTGAAGTTCTGGCAGCAGCTAATGCTCGCGCTGAGAAAATCAATGCACTGGAAACTGTTACTATCGCGTCTAAAGCTGGCGACGAAGGTAAACTGTTCGGTTCCATCGGTACTCGCGACATCGCTGACGCTGTAACTGCAGCTGGCGTTGAAGTGGCTAAGAGCGAAGTTCGTCTGCCGAACGGCGTTCTGCGTACCACTGGCGAACACGAAGTGAGCTTCCAGGTTCACAGCGAAGTATTCGCGAAAGTGATCGTAAACGTAGTCGCTGAATAATTCGTTATTCAACGAGACGTAAAAACGCCGACCTTGTGTCGGCGTTTTGCTTTATAGAGAAAGCGTTACAACTGGCAGTATAACACCCTGATATCTATCAATTAGCTTGTTGCTAACTGTACGTGCGGTTCTTCATCTTTAACTTTGATAAGCGTCCACAGTGCAATGGCACCAATAATGTCAAAGAAAGCCAGCGCAATAAAGAACGGTGCGAAGCCGATAATGTGAACGAATGCCCCGATGAACAGGTTGAAAATCAACTGACCGCTCCATGCACAGGCTCCAGCCATACCCACAGCGGTAGCCACTTCGTCTTTTTTGAACAGATCGCTGCCCAGAGTTGCTGCAACAGTAGAAAGACATTGATGCGAGAACGCGCCAATACTAATCAATAACACAGCAATGTAGGGATTTTCTACAATACTCACCAGACCAATAGTCATCATAATAACGGCTGCGATAGTGAAGGTTATTCTTCGTGAGTTAATTAAACTCACGCCGCGATCGTGGAAGAACTTCGCGACAAAACCACTGGCTAAACAGCCGAGATCGCCCAGCAGGAAAGGTAGCCAGACGAACATGGCAATTTCTTTCAGGCTAAAATGCAGCGTTTCGACGAAGAAAATTGGCACCCAGAAGTTAATGGTTCCCCATGCCGGGTCAGCGAGAAAACGCGCGATGCCAATCCCCCAGAAATTACGTTGGCTGAGGATATGCTTGATTGAGGTTTTTTCTTTCTTATCTGTTTTAAGATGCTGTTCTTGTCCTGATTCAATATACTGGCGCTCTTCATCAGAAAGGCGTTTGGCATCTTTCGGATCTTTATAACAAAAGAACCAAAATAAAGCCGCGAGCAAAGCAAGGCTACCTGAGACAATAAACGCAAATTGCCAGCTATGAAACATAATGCACCAGGCAATTAGCGGTGGAGCAAGCATCGCGCCGAGTGAGGTGCCCATATTGAAAACACCTGTCGCCACGCCACGCTCTTTTGCCGGGAACCATGTAGATGCTGTTTTAACACCCGCTGGAATTGCTGACGCTTCGCTGAAACCCATCAGGGCACGCATAAATGCCAGACCTGACCATGTTCCGGTCAGTGCATGGCCCATTGTCGCCAGGCACCAAATTGCGGCACATATCGCAAAACTTAACTTCAGACCCACGGTATCAATAAAGAAGCCCATTACCGGTTGCCCTAATGTATAGGCCAACTGGAATGCACTGACAATCCATGAATATTGCTCTTTAGTTATTCCGGTTGTCTCCATAATCGTTGGAGCCGCAATACCTAACGCCGTTCTGTCCAGATAATTGATTACAGTGATAAAGCATACGAGGGCAATCATATGCCACCGGTAATTCTTTATTTTATTCATGTTTAACCCTTTTAATTATATTAATAAACCCTGGTTGTTGGTAATTCCGTGTAATAGGTAATAAAAATCAAGTGCAGAGGAAATATTGAAAATTATTGTGTGTAAATTTCTCCCTTTAAAAAGTCTGGCCAGTTTTTTTCAAAGTAAATACCATTAATACGCGGTTGTTCACGTAAAGATTTCACTTCGGTAATAAAAAAACCTTGCGAATATTGAATCGTTAATTTGTGATTTTTGTCTTCAGCGAGTTCAGAGCGAAAACGCCATTCTTCTATTGCGCCGCGACGAGTTTGTGGTAGACATTCACCTTGTGGATCAATAACCATCCGCGCCCCGCGACTACCGCCACCAGCGTCAATATAATGCGTTAATTGTGTTAATACGGCAGCCGAAGTAAGAGACATATGCCGCCACATAAACAGTTCGGCAATTTCCCCCACATGGCGGATCGATAAACCATTTTGTTGGACGAATTCACTTAGTAGCAGAGAGTCGCGGTTGGCGTGACGAACTTTATCGGCATGACAAATAAATCCAGCGTAATCAGACATTCGTGCCTGGATTTTTTCTTTCACTGCCGCCAGTGCCATTCCGTTCTCGTTTGCCAGCGCCTGAGTAATGATCTCTCTGACAGTAGACAACGGCGAGGCTGCCAGTTGTGCAATGTCCCCATTAACAGACCGCTTTTGTGTGCAACCAATAAAACGCGCCAGACGAACAGCAAAAACCTGTCCGGCATTCAGTGCTGCGCCACCAGGTCGGGTAACGCCGTGAGTTCCGGCCACTTCTCCCACCGCAAAACAACCGGGCAGGGAGGTTTGCCCCCAGATATCCACCTCAATGCCGCCATTCATGTGCTGATTGTTCATCGCGAATTGCAATGGCTGTGCGGTGAGATCGTAACCGTGCATCTTATACAGCGAGATAGACAGCGGATTCATTCGTTGCAGGCGTTCGATGGGTGATGGTGCCAGAGCGTTGTTATTTTCCAGATACGCGCGAACGTCGTCGTCCAGTCGCTCTAATGAGAACGGCAAATCACCTGGCACTGTTTCAGGATTGCGATTGAAATCCATAAAAACCTGGCGACCGCGTTGTTGTTCCTGCGCTACCGCCATATCCAGCAAGCTTGAACCAAAATCCATCACTCGTGTGGCGTGGAACGGCCACTGATAGCCTTTACGGAAGATGTTTGAAGCCAGTTCCTGGGTGGTGCGATAGTCATCCGCGAGGAAGTTATACTCGTTGCCCTCGGCATCTACGGAATAGATATATGGGATCACCTGTACATAGGTGCCGGACAAATTCCACGGAAACGTGCTGCGCGGCGTGCCAATACCAAACTGGCTTTCGGTCAGATTGGTTAGCGTCAAACCTTCCTCCAGTGCCAGTCCCAGCGAGCCGAAACATTTATGTGGATAAACACTGTCACGATAAAGTTCGCCTGGTCCGCCCGTTGCCAGTACCACATTGGGCGCAGTCACAATTGCCAGCCCCCACGGGTTATGGGGGCGGGAACCGGTTGCGAGAATAGCTCCTGCCACGCGATCTTCGCCATTCTCTCCGCACTGATGCAGGAGCTTAATCACCGTTGCACTGGTCAGTAGTGGAATGGCGAGGCGCTGTACTTCTTCCAACAGCACTTTCACCATCAGACGAGATGTGCGCGGCCCACAGGAGGTTGCACGCCCGGCTTCGTCATGGTCGGTTTGATAACGAAGAATCGCGCCATAGCGATCTTCCGGCAATTCCAGACCAAGATATTGCAACCCGCCAAGAGTGTGCAGAGAACCGACCGCCTCGACATAAGCGGTGTCGTGATCCATCGCCCCACCGCTCGCCAGTGCCTTTGCCAGTTTGGTGAAGTTGTCACCGTTGCCCGCGGTAGCGGCGGTAAACAGTGTTTGTTTATCGGAGCCAGAACATGCCGATGTCCCCATATATAACCCGGCGGTGGCGATCAGCACATTTTGCTGACGACGCTTTAGTTCGACAGCCGCTCGTAGCCCGGCAGCGCCGCTACCAACCACCAGGGTATCAACTTGCCAGAGTGGATAATCTACACCGTCCACCGCAACAACCACGGTTGGCTCTGCCTGCGCAAAACCCTTTGGGAAAGTGACATGCGTCAGCGAATCGAGGATGGCGTCATCAAGCTGGCTCATGCATCCTCCATTGGCGTAAACAGGCTGCTTTCCATCAGACGTGGTTGCCTGATAATCGGACGGAAGGCCATGAACGGTAAAATGTCGCGGTCAATGTCCACGCCAGGGGCGATCTCAATTAATTCAACGCCTTCTGTCGTTAACCGGAATACTGCACGTTCGGTGATGTACAGCACTTCCTGGCCGCTTTTCTGTGCGTAGGCGGCGCTAAAGGTGATTTTTTCCACCTGGGTAACCAGTTTAGGGATTTGACCTGACTGGGCGATATGCAAGCCATCAGGTGTTACATCAATCTTGCTGCCTTTGGCGTCAAACGTACCGCAGAACACCACTTTACGGGCGTTTTGCGCAATTTCGAGAAATCCACCAGGGCCGATCAGATTGCCATTGAGATGTGAGACGTTGACATTACCGTGCTGATCCATCTCGCCCATGCCGAGGAAAGTAATGTCGATGCCGCCACCGCTGTAAAACTCGAATTGATCGAGTGATGGAATAATGGCATCGGCGTTACGGGCACAACCAAACAGGGCATCATCCAGCATCATACCGTTATGTACGCCCTGTTCTACGCTCAGCCATAAACTTTGATAAGGCACGCCTTCGCGCAGCGCAACCCCAGGAATACCGCCTGGAATACCGAAACCAAAGTTGGTTGAAGCGCCAGCCACCAGTTCGCGTGCTGCCCGGCGAGCAATCAGGCGACGCACCGGATGACTGACGAGTTCGATAGCGTCGTTAGAGCTCAGACGGCGATGCTGACCGCTGATGGTCAGGTCGTAACCGCCAAGATAGGTTTGCGGTTGTTCGCGGTGTTCAACGATACCATCGACCAGAATCCCCGGTAGCTTGACCTTGCGAGGTTCAATGGCGCCAGCTTCCAGCACATCGCGGACCTGTACGAATACTTTGCCGCCGCTGTTGTGTGCTGCCAGCGCCATCGAATAGCTATCCATATCAATAGCTTCTTCTTCGAGGCTGACGTTGCCACGCGGATCGGCATAAGTGCCGCGTAAAATGGCGTAGTCCACTTTGAATGGGCGATAGCGGAGTTTGGTTTCACCATCAATTTCAATCAGTTCTACCAGATCGTCGATGGTGCATTCATTCGACTTTCCGCCGCCATTGCGCGGATCTACAAACGATCCCAGCCCAACGTGGGTAAACAGCCCTGGACGTCCGGCGCCGATTTCCCGCAGCAATGCCTGAATTACGCCGCCCGGGAAGCAGTAGGCTTCAATGGCATTGTTTTTCACCAGTTCCTGCATTTTGGGTGACCAGGTAAAGTGCCCGGCAATGATGCGTTTGAGCATATCTGCATGAGCGAAGCGGTTCGTACCCTTGCTGTCGCGATCGCCAATACCCAAAGAATGGATCAGCGTCAGGTCACGCGGGTGTCCGGTTTGTAGAAAACGAGCTTCAATAGCTGCCAGAATATGGTCAGCTTCCACCATGCCGCCGCCGTTACCGCTAATGGCAATGGTTGCGCCGTCCTGAATTTGCGCCGCCAGTGCCTCGGCGGTTGATATCTTACGCATACAATTTCCTTATTGATTATGGAAGCTTACGCTGCTTTTTTCGGCAAATGCGCGCGTCGCCTGCTGGCAATCCTGAGTAGCGGACATTAACCCTGCCAGTAACTGGTGGGAGTAATCGGCGTGTTTATTTTCCAGGGCCAGAATCAGTTGCTTGATGTGTGCCAGCGCCACCGGACCACATTTTTCCAGCTGGGCGAACTGGTTCGCCATCCAGCTTTCCACCTGTTCTTTTTCCACCACTTCATCAATTAAATTCGCTGCCTGAGCTTCCTGCGCCGTCAGGCGTTTACCCAGCATCAGCATATGGCGACCAACCACCGGGCCAACCTGATTAAGCACGCGCTCAATGCCCATCCAGCCTGGCACCATGCCGAGGATCACTTCAGGATTAGAGAATTTCGCGTGGGGGCGAGCGATACGAATATCGCAGCACAAAGCAAGTTCAATACCGCCACCGATGGTGTGTCCGTTGAGATTCGCAACCGTTAATTGGGGCAAATTGCGCAGGCGATTAAAAACGTCATTACCGCGTTTAATCCATTTTCTACCCATATCTAATGGCGAATAGGCTGACCACGATTTGATATCGCCGCCCGCACAAAAGAATTTATCGCCGGTTGCAGTTAATTCGACTAATCGTAATGTGGTGTCGTTTTCAATTTCATTTAAATAATGGTCGAGAGATTCGATCATTTCTTCATTAATAGCATGACATTTATCTTCACGGTTCAATGTCAGGCGGCAGGAAGCCGCCGCTCTGCTGAACAGAACGGGTTGGTCACTCATGATCATTCCTTAACAATAATGCGCGATGCGATCGACGCTAATATCCAGCGTGCGGTTAATATCTTGCTGCCACCAGTACGGTGAGAATATTTCCAGTTCAATAGCGCCATTAAATCCGGCGTTTTCGACTAACCGACGAATCGACGGAATATTAATAACGCCATCCCCCGGCATTCCCCGGTCATTGACCAGATCGGTGGTCGGCACCAGCCAGTCGGAAACATGAAACGCGAGAATACGTTTTCTGGCGCGCAGGAGCTGACTGGCGAGATCCGGGTCCCACCATACGTGGTAGACATCTACCGCCACGCCGAGAGCAAATTCACCATCGGGATCGAGTTCATCACACCAGTCCAGCGCCTGATGTAGCGTGCACAGACAAGAACGATCGGCAGCAGTCATCGGGTGCAGCGGTTCCAGCGCAATTGGCACGCCAACCTCTTTCGAATGTGGCAGCAACTGGCGAATCCCTTGTTTCACCTGTTCCCGTGCTTCATACAGATCTTTAGTGCCCGTTGGCAGACCGCCAACCACCTGCATGTAACAGGCAGCGTTCAGTACAGCGGCGTCGTCCAGCGCCCGGCGGTTATCGTCAACCGCCTGCTTGCGCTCTGCCAGCGTCGGCGCAGTGTAGTAGGTGCTGCGGCACAACCCGGAAACGTCCATATTGCTGGCGCTAAGCTGGCGAGCGATCTGTTGGATATTTTCGCCCTGCAACTCTCTGCGCCAGGGGGCGATCGCGCCTATACCGCGTGCGGCGCAGGCATCAATGATGGCGGGCAACGGCGTTTTATAGCCCAGTGTCGCAGTATTGATGCTGAATAAATCCGGGCGTTGCAAAAGATCTCTCATGATTCAGCCTCAGAAGCGTGGCATACTTAAGCCGCCGTCGATGGCGACCGCCTGACCACAGGTGTAAATCAGTTTGCCTTCTGCCATCGCACGCACGGTGGAGGCAATATCAGCCGGATAGCCCCAACGCCCCCACGGCACCAGACCTTTGGCAATCAATTCGTCGTAATAGGCGGTTGCCGGAATCGTCATATCGGTTTTGATTAAACCAGGACGGATTTCATAAACGCCAATCTGTTCTTCACAAAGGCGAGCGGCAAACAGGCGGGCGGCAGCTGAGACGGCGGTTTTGGCTATGGTGTATTCGCCGCGATTCATCGCCAGCATGATGGCGTTAATGGAGCTGACAAAAATAATCGAACGGTGCGGCAGTTCCGATTCTGGTTTGGGTTGTGCCAACAGGCGCTTGCTGAAAGCCTGGGCGAGAAAGAATGGTGCGCGAGTGTTGATGGCAATGTTTTGGTCGAAACTGTCTGGTTCTAGGTCGAGAATATCGCCGCGTTTTTTCACGGAAATTCCGGCGTTGTTGAGTAAACAGTCCAGACGCCCCCACTGATTTTGCGCCGCGTTGAGCATCTCTTCATGCAGGGAAAGATCGCCAACATCGGCAGGAAAGCAAATAACTTCCACGCCTTCTGCCATACATTCCTGTTGTGTGGCATGCAGTTTTTCAACGCTGTCGGCATCAGGACGATCGTTAATCAACAGGTTAAATCCGCTACGGGCAAGCTCCAGTGCACAACCCTTTCCAATGCCGCGTGCGGCTCCAGTGATGACAGCAACAGGACGAGTGGATTTCATTCATTAATCCTCTTTTTTGAATATTGTTTCCTTAAGTGATGGTTAGCTTGCGACTAGTTAATAAAAAGATCAACCATCTGGTTGGTTGGACTGCGATGGTGATCACAGGGCATTTGATAACTCGATGAAAGACAATGTTTTTGCCTTTTTGCTGTCGCTGAAATCAAATACGGTTATGATAGTCATCATGAAGAAAGCGTGGGGAAACGTTATGTATCTTGATACCAGCAACGTACAAAGCCTGAAGGAAAAGCTGTTGTTATGTGCGGTTAATGAATTTGCCGAGTATGGTTATGAAGGGGCAAGAGTCGATAATATCGTAAAGGCTGCGGAGTGCAGTAAACAAACGGTTTATCATCATTTTGGTAATAAAGAAAATTTATTTATCGAAGTGCTGGAATATACCTGGAATGATATTCGACAAAAAGAAAAATCCCTTGATGTCTCAGGACTCCCGCCACAAAAAGCCATTGAGAAAATCATCGATTTCACCTGGGATTATTATATTGACAATCCCTGGTTTTTAAAAATTGTACATAGTGAAAACCAAAGTAAAGGTGTGCATTATGCAAAATCTCAGCGCCTTCAGGATATTAATCACGCGCACTTACAGTTAATGGAATCCTTATTAGCTGAAGGAAAGAAACGTAATATTTTTAAATCAGATATTGACCCATTACAGGTGAATATTAATATTGCCGCGCTTGGGGGGTATTATTTGATCAACCAACATACGCTTGGACAGGTTTATCACATCAGTATGGTTTCAGCGCAGGCACTGGAAGCCAGACGTAAGGTCATCAAAGAAACGATCCTTAGCTGGCTTCTGGTTGACCCTTCATCTACCGCGCACGAATAAAACTGCCATCCGGCTGGCGGGTAAACAGGACCTGTTGATTATTCCCCGTATCAATGGTTAAGCCCGTCACCACGCCGCTGGCGTTCTGGCGGATTTTCACCATCTGCCCATTTTGCAAATTACTTAGCGGCTTGCCCGCGCCTTCTACCTGCGCCATGGCATACACATCGGTAGGAGGTAGCCCGTGATCGCGGAACAATTGGGCGAGTGTTTTGCCAGGTTCCACACGATAAGAGCGCCATTGATTGTCAATGCCGCTGTCTGACTGGAATGGTTGCGTCTGTGTGGTTTGCGGCTGCTCTTCCGGTTGACCTTCCTGTATTGGTTCAGGGGCGACCGGAGCCACTTGATCTGGATCGTTCTGTGGGGTGACCAGTTGTGCCCGTAGCTGCTCTTCCGTCGGCGGTTGTGATTGCGACTGAATATCCAGTTGTGCTTCACGCGTCACCACCGGCGCATTGGGCGTATCATCAGATGGGAGCAGAAAACCGACCGCTAAAACAATGGCGGCAATAATGATCCCCCGGCGATGCATCGGTGGCAGCGGGTCCATGAAGCGAAAGTTGTCCGGCGCGTGCCAGACTTTCTCCAGGGTTGGTTTTAGTTCAAAGCGCCCGGGCATGGTTTCCTCCTGCTCCGCGTCTTGTTCCTCAATCATAGCCTATGAATAAGCTAACGCTATGATGTCCGTGGTAAACCCGCCTTTATTATATTCATACGGGATATTGCTATTGTTTCTTTTTCCCCGTGATTTGTCATCATTCCCGCGACAAAGTTTTACCCGAAGAAGTGTGGCTGATATGCTGCCCGCTACTTTATACCCTAAGAAAGGAAATACGATGACCACCCCAACTTTTGACACTATCGAAGCGCAGGCAAGTTACGGCATTGGTTTGCAGGTAGGGCAACAACTGAGTGAGTCTGGTCTGGAAGGGCTGCTGCCAGAAGCGCTGGTTGCAGGCATTACCGATGCGCTGGAAGGTAAACATCCGGCTGTTCCGGTTGATGTAGTGCACCGCGCGCTGCGTGAAATCCACGAACGAGCTGATGCCGTTCGTCGCCAGCGTTTCCAGGCGATGGCTGCCGAAGGTGTGAAATATCTTGAAGAAAACGCCAAAAAAGAAGGTGTTAACAGCACTGAATCTGGCCTGCAATTCCGCGTGATTAACCAGGGCGAAGGTGCCATTCCGGCACGTACCGACCGCGTTCGTGTTCATTACACTGGTAAACTTATCGACGGTACTGTATTTGACAGCTCCGTTGCTCGCGGCGAGCCGGCTGAATTCCCGGTGAATGGCGTGATTCCCGGCTGGATTGAAGCATTGACCCTGATGCCAGTTGGTTCGAAATGGGAACTGACTATCCCGCAGGAACTGGCTTATGGCGAGCGTGGCGCTGGTGCGTCCATTCCTCCATTCAGCACCCTGGTGTTTGAAGTCGAACTGCTGGAAATTCTCTAAGCAGCGCATTCTGTTCCCCTCACCGCAGAGGGGAACAAGTATTCAGTAATAACCCCTTCCATTTGCCAGATAGCGCTATTTTATGTTGCAAACACCACGTAAGGGTGTATTTTTGTGAGTTGTTTCGCATTATCATCGTGATATGACACCCACTTTAAACATAAAATTAACATTAGATCTAAATCTTAGTATTCATCCCGCTTATTCTTACCTAATATCGATGAGTCCCGATACAGAATCGTCGTATCATAAACCGACAAAAGGCCGTAGAGCCTGAACAACACAGACAGGTACAGGAAGAAAAAACATGGTAGATCAGGTAAAAGTCGTTGCCGATGATCAGGCACCGGCTGAACAGTCGCTACGGCGCAATCTTACAAACCGACATATTCAGCTTATAGCCATTGGCGGCGCCATTGGTACGGGACTGTTTATGGGCTCTGGTAAAACTATCAGTCTTGCCGGGCCGTCGATCATTTTCGTTTATATGATCATCGGTTTTATGCTTTTTTTCGTGATGCGGGCAATGGGGGAATTGCTGCTTTCAAATCTGGAATACAAGTCTTTTAGTGATTTCGCATCCGATCTACTGGGCCCCTGGGCTGGCTATTTCACTGGCTGGACCTACTGGTTCTGCTGGGTGGTTACTGGAATGGCGGACGTCGTCGCCATCACCGCCTATGCCCAATTCTGGTTCCCTGAGCTCTCAGACTGGGTTGCCTCGCTGGCGGTGATTGTGCTGTTGCTGACGCTGAACCTTGCCACCGTGAAAATGTTCGGTGAGATGGAGTTCTGGTTTGCGATGATCAAAATCGTCGCCATCGTGTCGCTGATTGTCGTCGGCCTGATTATGGTAATGATGCACTTCCAGTCACCGACCGGCGTGGAGGCGTCGTTTGCGCATTTGTGGAATGACGGCGGCTGGTTCCCGAAAGGCTTAAGCGGCTTCTTTGCCGGATTCCAGATAGCGGTTTTCGCTTTTGTGGGGATTGAGCTGGTCGGTACAACGGCTGCGGAAACCAAAGATCCAGAGAAATCACTGCCGCGCGCGATCAACTCCATTCCTGTTCGCATCATCATGTTCTACGTCTTCGCGCTGATTGTGATTATGTCCGTGACGCCGTGGAGTTCTGTCGTCCCGGAGAAAAGTCCGTTTGTTGAACTGTTTGTGCTGGTGGTGCTGCCTGCAGCGGCAAGCGTGATTAACTTTGTGGTTCTGACCTCTGCGGCTTCTTCTGCGAACAGTGGCGTTTTCTCTACCAGCCGTATGTTGTTTGGTCTGGCGCAGGAAGGCGTTGCGCCGAAAGCGTTCGCAAAACTCTCTAAACGTGCAGTACCCGCGAAAGGGCTGACCTTCTCTTGTATCTGTCTGCTCGGCGGTGTGGTGATGTTGTATGTGAATCCAAGCGTGATTGGCGCGTTCACGATGATCACGACCGTTTCGGCGATTCTGTTTATGTTCGTCTGGACGATCATCCTCTGCTCATACCTGGTGTATCGCAAACAACGTCAGCACCTGCATGAGAAATCTATCTACAAGATGCCGCTCGGCAAGTTGATGTGCTGGGTATGCATGGCGTTCTTTGTGTTTGTTCTGGTGTTGCTGACGCTGGAAGATGATACCCGCCAGGCGCTGCTGGTGACCCCGCTGTGGTTTATCGCGCTGGGGCTGGGCTGGTTGTTTATTGGTAAAAAGCGCATGGCGAAGTAATGTTGCTAAGACACCTGCGGGTGTCTTTCCGGCTGCAAAATTGCCTGATGCGCTACGCTTATCAGGCCTACAGAACCTCTGCAATATATTGAGTTTGCGTGCTTTTGTAGGCCTGATAAGGCGTTTACGCCGCATCCGGCATGAACAAAGCACACTTTGTCAGCAATCTCTTTTATCTTTATACATTCCTAAAAATATTTCCCGTTATCGACAACCCTCAGGCGCGGGCTTACCGTGAATATTTGCTACTTGTTGCAGAGTTCACTATGGTTACGCGCAGTTGGTTATTAATCGCCGCATTACCGCTCTCCATTTCACCTTCCTGGGGCGCAGATTTTTATTACCGCCAACAGGAGAAAGGCACGGTTTATGTTGCCGAACAGAAGGGTGAAAAAGATGAGATCCTCTCCGAACTACCGGACGTTAACTTTTCCCGTCTCTGGCGCATTGCCAATTTAGCCAATAAACAAGATTGTCGCTTACTGTCCGATTTTAATCCCGATAAGTTCGATTGTGATGGTGAGGGAGATTGCCAGCATACCTGGTTAACTGATGGACGCTCTGTCCTGTGGGCTGGCAAAGTCCTGAAAAATCCGTCCGGTAAACCTAATGTTGATGCCGCCAGTTTTCAGGCATTCGGCGCTTTCGCTGCTGATAAACGCAGTATCTATTTTGACGGTCAGCGTACCGATGATAATAGCGGTGATAAGCAGGTGGATATGTCATCGCTGGCAGAGACCGAAATCTGGAATTTACTGCGTGATAAAAATAGCCTTTGGCATAAAGGTCGCTGGCTGGGTCATGCTGATGGATTTCAAATATTACGGCATGATTCAGCCCTGCAATTTGTTGTGCTGACTGATTCGCAGGTAATTGTTAACGGCACGTCGCTACCTGCTGATAGTAAAACTTTTCAGATTATCCGTTGGGTG
>NZ_BBMY01000032.1 GCF_000759775.1 Escherichia albertii NBRC 107761 = DSM 17582 | reverse complement strand
ACAATAAGATAAGGGGTTAGCTAAATGCTAACCCCTTTTTCTTTTGTCTGCCAAAATCACCATGCTGTTGTAGCATGCTCAATGGTTTAACCATTCTGTGCGAAACCTGTTCCAGATCAAATGCGTAAAGATGGGTAAAACCTCTGTGTACCTTCCCACATAATCATTATGCTGCTTGATTAATTACACCTGTCATAGAGAGTGACTCAATGGATCGTATAGTTAGTTCTTCACATGACCGTACATCATTACTTAGTACCCATAAGGTGCTGCGTAATACCTATTTTCTGCTGAGCCTGACACTGGCTTTTTCTGCGATTACCGCGACAGCCAGTACAGTGCTAATGCTGCCATCTCCGGGACTGATTCTGACGCTGGTGGGTATGTATGGTCTGATGTTCCTGACCTATAAAACTGCCAACAAGCCGACCGGAATTATTTCCGCATTCGCCTTTACCGGTTTTCTCGGTTATATCCTCGGCCCGATTCTGAATACTTATTTGTCTGCCGGAATGGGCGATGTGATTGCGATGGCGCTGGGCGGTACGGCATTAGTATTCTTCTGCTGCTCTGCATACGTGCTGACCACCCGCAAAGATATGTCTTTCCTCGGCGGTATGCTGATGGCGGGTATTGTTGTTGTCCTGATCGGGATGGTAGCGAATATCTTCCTGCAACTGCCTGCTCTGCATCTGGCGATCAGCGCGGTATTCATTCTGATCTCCTCTGGCGCAATTTTGTTTGAAACCAGCAACATCATCCACGGCGGTGAAACGAACTACATTCGTGCCACTGTGAGCTTATATGTGTCGCTGTACAACATCTTCGTCAGCCTGTTGAGCATCCTGGGCTTCGCCAGCCGCGATTAATTTCGCCCGGGTTTACTTACCGAGCCTCGCTTTATGCGAGGCTTTGTTTTTTGTTACACTGCCGCCAGTCTGATTAAGGTAGTAAATGATTATGCTGATGTTTGAAGGTAAAGAGATAGAAACGGATACCGAAGGCTATCTCAAAGAAAGCAGCCAGTGGAGCGAACCTCTGGCAGTGGTGATAGCAGAAAAAGAAGGAATTACGCTGTCGCCGGAACACTGGGAAGTGGTGCGTTTTGTACGTGATTTCTACCTGGAATTTAATACCTCTCCGGCAATTCGTATGCTGGTAAAAGCAATGGCGAATAAATTTGGCGAAGAAAAAGGAAACAGCCGCTATCTGTACCGACTGTTTCCAAAAGGTCCAGCTAAGCAAGCCACCAAAATTGCTGGCCTGCCAAAGCCCGTGAAATGTATTTAACGGATACGAAAATCGGTTAATTCCCCGGAAGGATGATGCGGTTCGCTAAGTACGCGCTCTACACGCGCTGAACGCGGACCGCCACTTTTTAACCACTGCATCAATTTTTCCACCTGCCCTTCTTCCCCGCAGGCCACGACTTCCACGCTGCCGTCGTCAAGATTTTTGGCGTAACCGGTTAAGCCCAGCCTTTTGGCTTCATATTGGGTGGTATAGCGAAAACCTACCCCCTGAACCCGGCCATAAATCCAGGCAATTATGCATACTTTCGACATCACCACGCTCCTTATCCTTATAGGCGCGTTGCAAATCCGGGAAAAACTCCGGACAATGGCGCCCATTTCTTTGCATCGACAGAATAGTAAATTATGAGTGTACGTTTAGTGTTAGCCAAAGGGCGCGAAAAATCATTACTTCGTCGCCATCCGTGGGTCTTTTCCGGTGCTGTGGCCCGTATGGAAGGTAAAGCCAGCCTCGGTGAAACCATCGATATTGTTGATCATCAGGGAAAATGGTTAGCACGCGGCGCTTATTCGCCTGCGTCGCAAATCCGTGCGCGCGTCTGGACTTTCGATCCTTCGGAATCCATCGACATTGCCTTTTTCACCCGTCGTTTGCAGCAAGCGCAAAAGTGGCGCGACTGGCTGGCGCAAAAAGATGGACTCGACAGCTATCGTTTAATCGCTGGTGAGTCAGATGGCCTGCCCGGCATTACTATCGATCGCTTTGGTCATTTTTTGGTGCTGCAACTGCTAAGCGCTGGTGCGGAGTATCAACGTGCGGCATTAATTAGCGCCCTGCAAACGCTGTACCCGGACTGTGCGATTTACGATCGCAGCGACGTGGCGGTACGCAAAAAAGAGGGAATGGAACTGACCCAGGGGCCAGTGACTGGAGAACTGCCGCCTGCCCTGCTACCGATTGAAGAACACGGCATGAAGCTACTGGTAGACATTCAACACGGGCACAAAACGGGCTATTACCTGGATCAGCGCGACAGCCGTCTGGCAACACGCCGCTACGTTGAAAATAAACGCGTACTGAACTGTTTCTCTTATACCGGTGGGTTCGCCGTATCCGCCTTGATGGGCGGCTGTAGCCAGGTAGTCAGCGTGGATACCTCGCAGGAAGCGCTGGATATTGCACGGCAAAACGTTGAATTAAACAAACTGGATCTCAGCAAAGCGGAGTTTGTCCGCGATGACGTATTTAAGTTACTGCGCACCTATCGCGATCGCGGCGAAAAGTTTGACGTTATCGTGATGGATCCGCCGAAGTTTGTCGAAAACAAAAGTCAATTGATGGGGGCCTGTCGGGGTTACAAAGATATCAATATGCTGGCAATTCAGTTATTGAATGAAGGCGGCGTATTGTTGACGTTCTCCTGTTCCGGCCTGATGACCAGCGACTTATTTCAGAAAATCATCGCTGACGCCGCAATTGATGCCGGTCGTGATGTACAATTTATAGAGCAGTTCCGCCAGGCCGCCGATCATCCGGTGATCGCCACCTACCCGGAAGGGCTATATCTGAAAGGGTTTGCCTGTCGCGTCATGTAACTTGAAATGTGGAATTTTACCCTTATATCAAAGGAAAAGATTTCCCGGGAGGTGACTATGATTGCCAGCAAATTCGGTATCGGCCAGCAGGTCCGCCATTCCCTGTTAGGTTATCTCGGAGTGGTCGTGGATATCGACCCGGTTTATTCGCTCTCTGAACCGTCGCCTGATGAGCTGGCGGTAAACGATGAGCTTCGCGCCGCTCCGTGGTATCACGTGGTGATGGAGGATGACAACGGCCTACCGGTTCATACCTACCTGGCTGAAGCCCAGCTAAGTAGCGAATTACAGGATGAACATCCAGAGCAACCGTCAATGGATGAGCTGGCGCAGACTATCCGCAAACAACTCCAGGCGCCGCGTCTGCGTAACTAATCCTGATAAAAATCCCCGGAAGGTTTTTGCCTTCCGGGGATTTTTTATTTAGCCAGCCCCAGCCGAGGGATCTCAATGGCCGGGCAACGATCCATTACGACCTGTAACCCGGCATCACGCGCCAGAACTGCCGCTTGCTCATTAATCACCCCTAACTGCATCCATACGGTTTTAGCGCCAATGGCGATAGCTTCCTGCGTCACACCCCAGGCAGCTTCTGAATTACGGAAGACATCGACCATATCGACTTTTTCAGGCACTTCCGCCAGCGTGCCATAGCCCTGCTGACCCAGCAGCGTTTTACCGGCGACTTTAGGCGAGACCGGAATGACGTGATAGCCCTGATCAAGCAGGTATTTCATCACGCGATAACTTGGACGATCGGGTTTGTCGCTTGCCCCTACCAGCGCAATAGTGTGAGTGGACGTTAAAATGGCTGCAATATCGGTCTCTTTCATCATTTCCTCCAGACTATTTACCAAAGTGTACGACAAACCCAACATGCCAACCATGTAGCTAATACAAATGTATGAGAGCAAAAGCGGAAAACATGTCTATATGTTAGTAAGTATGATTAAAGAAAAATTTTGATACATTATTATTCAGGCGGTCATTAGACAGGAGCTATCTATGAAAACCGGCATTTTGACCACCTTGATCGCATTATGTTTGCCGGTGACCGTTTTTGCCACCACGCTACGGCTATCCAGCGATGTTGATCTTCTGGTGCTTGATGGTAAGAAGGTTTCCAGTTCTCTGCTCCGCGGCGCTGACAGCATTGAGCTGGATAATGGACCACATCAATTGGTCTTTCGCGTTGAAAAAACCATTAACCTTTCTGCTAATGAAGAAAGACTGTATATTTCCCCACCGCTGGTGGTCAGTTTTAATACCCAGCTCATCAGCCAGGTAAATTTTCGCCTGCCCCGACTGGAGAATGAACGAGAAGCTAATCATTTTGATCTTGCGCCTCGTCTCGAATTACTTGATGGAGATGCAACGCCGATTCCGGTAAAACTGGACATTCTGGTCATTACTTCAACAACAAAAACAATCGATTATGAAGTGGAGGTCGAGCGCTATAACAAATCCGCGAAACGCGCGTCGCTACCGCAATTTGCCACCATGATGGCGGACGACAGCACGTTACTTTCTGGCGTTTCCGAGCTGGACGCCATTCCACCGCAGTCACAGGTGCTCACTGAACAGCGACTGAAATATTGGTTTAAGCTAGCCGATCCGCAAACGCGCAATACTTTCCTGCAATGGGCTGAAAAACAACCACCTTCCTGATATTTTTGTGCCTGCGCGCAGGCTTTTTTGGTCTTTCTCTTGCAGCGGTAAACGCTTACAGTAATCTGTAGGAAAGCTAACTACGGAAGTAAATTATGGAATTGACGACTCGCACATTGCCAGCGCGTAAGCATATTGCGTTGGTGGCCCATGATCACTGCAAACAAATGCTCATGAGCTGGGTGGAGCGGCACCAGCCGTTACTGGAGCAGCACGTACTGTATGCGACGGGCACCACAGGCAACTTAATTTCCCGCACCACCGGAATGAACGTTAACGCCATGCTAAGCGGCCCAATGGGCGGCGATCAGCAAGTGGGTGCATTGATTTCAGAAGGAAAAATTGATGTGTTGATTTTCTTCTGGGATCCGCTGAACGCCGTGCCACACGATCCCGACGTCAAAGCATTGCTACGTCTGGCAACGGTGTGGAATATTCCGGTCGCAACCAATGTGGCAACGGCTGATTTCCTGATTCAGTCACCCCATTTCAACGATGCAGTGGACATCCTGATCCCGGACTATCAGCGTTATCTTGCTGAACGTCTGAAGTAAATTCGCACAGGCGGCACTCGCCGCCTGTTTCTTACGGTTTTCTCGCTACCGGCACACTCAGTTTTTTCAGGACTTCCACAAAGGAAGAAGGATTCTCTTTGTTGAACAGCGCCCATACCCGATGGCGTGCGCGAGTCAACGCAACATACATTAATCGCCGTTCTTCGGCGTCAGGGAAATCTTCAACCTGCGGCAGGAGCGCCTCTTCTATAATCGACTCACGCGCCGCAGTCGGGAAGCCATCACTCCCTTCCTGTAAACCAACAATGATGACGTAATCCGCCTGTTGCCCTTTGCTGGCGTGAATGGTCATAAAGTCAATTTGCAACTTCGGCCAGCGCGTCACTGCTTTTTCCAGACTGGCAGGTTTCAGATGATGATAACGCGCCAGTACCAGAATGCGCTCATCCGGTTTGGCATAACCTGAGAGTTTATCCAGCAAAGCATCAAGCTGGCTCTCTTCAAGAAGCGTTACAGCTTTTTTGTCACCATGAGTCAAACTGTTCAGCGGCTTTTTCAACTGATTGGGATTCTGTTGAATAAAACGGTTCGCGACCTCACCAATACGGCTGTTGAAACGATAAGTCGTATCTAAATCACAGCGATCGCCCTCACCAAAGTTTTCATGGAAGGCGGTGGTGAGTGACATTTGCGCACCGCTGAAGCGATAAATCGCCTGCCAGTCATCACCAACGGCAAACAACGTCGTCTGACTGTTTTGCTTACGCAACGCCGCCAACAGCGCTGCGCGCTGCGGTGAGATATCCTGAAATTCATCAACCAGAATATATTTCCACGGACTGATAAAGCGGCCTTTTTCGAGGATCACAATCGCCTGATGAATCAAACCGGAAAAATCAACGGCGTTATCTGCCTTCAACGCGCTCTTCCAGGCTTTCAATAACGGAGCCATTAATTTGATTCGTTTACTGAACACGTCGCGGATCTCTTCAGGCGCGCTGGCAATCATTTCCGCCTGTGCGCCGCCGTGCATCCGCATCAGAGCAACCCAACGATCAAGACGAGATGCGAGACGACGTTGCAATTTTTCATCGTCCCAGAAATTACCTTCTGGTACCGACCACTGCATTTCTTCCGTCAGCCATTGTCGCCAGCCTTTCGCCTGTGTTTTCTTTTCACTACATTGCTTGCGCCACTCATTAATAAAGAGTTCATGGCGAGCTGCGGTGTCATTCTCCAGTTTGCTGACTGTCGGCACTTTCTTACTGCCTTGCTGAATAATATGCAGGGCCAGTGAATGAAATGTGCGCGCGGTAATATCGTCGGTATGTAGTCGCTCACGAATGCGATCGTCCATCTCTTCAGCAGCTTTTCGCCCAAACGCCAGCAATAAAATTTGCTCTGGGGATGCCTCGCCGCGCGCCAGTAGCCAGCCCGCACGCGCCACCAACACCGACGTTTTTCCACTTCCCGCTCCCGCGAGCACTAATAAGGCGTGCTCACCATTAACAACAGCACGGGCCTGAGCGGGGTTAAGCGGTGAAGACTCAACCTGACGAAAAAAGTCCGCATGTTCGTTAAGCATGGCTTCGGTATATGCCTGATTATGCTGCAGCCGACCGTCAATATCTTTCAGCCAGATCTGACATTTGCGCCACGCTTCACGGCAGTTATCAAACTCTTCCAGTCGGTTTACCGGCAACGGCAGCGCCGACAAAGCCTGGCGGATTTGTTGCTGCACGCCAGTCGTTTGCTCTCGCGTCAGCCACTTATTTCCTCCGGTGCGCGTGGCGATAAGATCCAGTTGTTGCTGTAAAACGTCGGCGGCAATTTCACTCATCTCTTCGCTCCAACGCCGCCAGTGGGCATCAAGATGATGGTAAAAACGCTGCGTTTCGCCCCATTCGGTGCCGTGCAGACGCACCACTTTTTCATCAGGCAGTACAAACTCCAGCTCGCCCCATACCAAGCCGCGCTTACAATGAATCGCCAGTAATTGGTTGAATGGAATAAGATATTCGTGACGATCGCCGGAAACTTTTATCCCGGCATTAAGGATCACCGCCCGATCATAAGGGTGCTGTGCCAGACGTTTGCCAAGAGTTGTCGCTTTCAGTTCCATGCCTCTGTAGATCCACACGATGTTATTTCTTATCAGTGTAACCGTCAGAGAAAACGTGCTCCAGCCCAAAAAAACGTTACAATTGCCGCCCATTACAGAAAACCACAGTACAGTGAGGTTTTATGCGTACCGTTTTGAACATTCTGAACTTTGTGCTTGGTGGATTTGCCACAACTCTGGCCTGGCTGCTGGCAACCCTGGTCAGTATTGTGCTGATTTTTACCCTACCACTGACGCGTTCTTGCTGGGAAATCACAAAGCTTTCTTTGTTGCCCTACGGCAATGAAGCGATTCATGTCGATGAACTGAACCCGGCAGGCAAAAACGTACTGCTCAATACCGGCGGTACCATACTGAATATTTTCTGGCTGATTTTCTTCGGCTGGTGGTTATGCTTAATGCACATTGCCTCTGGTATTGCGCAATGTCTCACCATCATCGGTATTCCCGTCGGCATTGCTAACTTTAAAATTGCGGCTATTGCACTGTGGCCTGTAGGCCGTCGTGTGGTTTCTGTTGAAACCGCTCGTGCTGCGCGTGAAGCGAATGCGCGTCGTCGTTTCGAATAATCTAACGTTATGGCCTTTATGCTAAGTCCTTTGCTCAAACGCTACACCTGGAACAGCACCTGGCTGTATTACGCACGCATTTTTATCGCGCTTTGCGGTACTACTGCGTTTCCGTGGTGGCTGGGTGATGTAAAACTGACCATTCCGCTCACACTCGGTATGGTTGCAGCAGCATTGACCGACCTTGATGACCGACTGGCGGGGCGTCTGCGTAACCTCATCATTACGCTGTTCTGCTTTTTTATCGCTTCGGCCTCGGTAGAACTCCTTTTTCCCTGGCCCTGGCTGTTTGCCATCGGCTTAACGCTCTCCACCAGCGGCTTTATTTTGCTCGGGGGTCTGGGTCAACGCTACGCGACTATCGCTTTTGGCGCATTGCTCATCGCTATTTACACGATGCTGGGTACGTCGCTGTATGAACACTGGTATCAGCAGCCGATATATCTACTTGCCGGTGCCATCTGGTACAACGTTCTGACGCTTATCGGTCACCTACTGTTCCCTGTCCGCCCGCTGCAGGACAACCTGGCGCGTTGCTATGAACAACTTGCGCGATATCTGGAACTCAAGTCGCGCATGTTTGATCCAGATATTGAAGATGAAAGCCAGGCGCCATTGTACGATTTAGCGCTTGCCAACGGGCAACTAATGGCAACGCTGAATCAGACAAAGCTCTCGTTGTTGACGCGACTACGTGGCGATCGTGGTCAACGGGGAACACGACGCACTCTGCATTACTACTTTGTGGCGCAAGATATCCACGAGCGCGCCAGCTCTTCGCATATTCAGTACCAGACGCTGCGCGAACATTTTCGCCACAGCGATGTATTGTTTCGCTTTCAGCGACTGATGTCGATGCAGGGCCAGGCTTGCCAGCAACTGTCACGCTGTATTTTGCTACGCCAGCCTTATCAACACGATCCGCATTTTGAACGCGCCTTCACTCATATTGACGCCGCGCTTGAGCGGATGCGCAATAACGGCGCGCCGATTGATTTGCTAAAAGCGCTGGGATTTCTGCTGACAAACTTACGCGCCATTGATGCTCAACTGGCGACGATTGAATCAGAGCAAGCCCAGGCAATGCCGAATAACGATACCGACGACCAGCTTGCTGACGACAGCCCGCACGGGCTAAGTGATATCTGGCTGCGTCTTAGCCGTAACTTTACGCCGGAATCCGCCCTCTTCCGTCACGCGGTCAGGATGTCTCTGGTCTTATGCGTCGGCTACGCCATCATTCAAATAACAGGAATAAACCACGGCTACTGGATCCTGCTGACCAGCCTGTTCGTCTGCCAGCCAAACTATAACGCTACGCGCCATCGCCTGAAATTAAGGATTATCGGCACGCTGGTAGGTATTGCGATCGGCATCCCGGTGCTGTGGTTTGTTCCGTCGCTGGAAGGACAACTGGTACTACTGGTCATTACAGGCGTGCTCTTTTTTGCTTTCCGCAACGTGCAATATGCGCATGCAACTATGTTCATCACCCTGTTGGTTCTGCTGTGCTTCAACCTGTTGGGCGAAGGTTTTGAAGTTGCGCTGCCTCGCGTGGTTGATACGCTGATCGGTTGCGCCATAGCCTGGGCAGCAGTGAGCTACATCTGGCCAGACTGGCGTTTTCGTAATCTACCGCGGATGCTCGAGCGTGCAACTGACGCTAACTGCCGTTATCTTGACGCTATTCTTGAGCAATATCATCAGGGACGCGATAACCGTCTGGCGTATCGCATCGCCCGTCGTGATGCTCACAATCGTGATGCCGAACTGGCTTCTGTGGTATCGAATATGTCCAGTGAACCGAACGCCACACCGCAAATCCGCGAGGCCGCGTTCCGTTTACTGTGCCTCAACCATACATTCACCAGCTACATTTCTGCCCTCGGCGCTCACCGTGAGCAGTTAACTAATCCTCAAATCCTCGCGTTTCTTGATGACGCGGTATGTTACGTTGATGACGCGCTACATCATCAGCCTGCCGATGAAGAACGCGTCAATCTGGCATTAGCTGGCCTGAAGCAGCGTATGCTGCAACTTGAGCCACGGGCAGACAGCAAGGAACCTCTGGTCATACAGCAAATTGGATTATTGATTGCATTGTTGCCAGAAATTGGTCGCCTGCAGCGCAGGATTACTCAGGTTCCGTCGGAAACTCTGGTTTCAGCACAATAGATTCAGCCCATTCAGCAAGCTCCTGGCGGCGTGCCACCGGGAGCGCTGCTTCATGAATATCAATAATTGCGCCTTCAAGCATGAATAAGATCTTCTCCGTCACCTGGCTATTATGCTGACGTAGTCGCAACCAGCACATTTTTGCGCCAAGGATCCGTAAAGTCCGCACATCCTTGATCCCCACTTCACCGAGAATCGCCTCCAGATGATAAGACATATTCGGCAAATCTTTCAGTCGCTGGAGATTGTTGCGCGTACATTTCTCTTTCAGCGCAGCATCCAGGGAATATTTCGACAAGCGAACTAATTTCTGTTGGTTACGCCATAGACTTTCATCAACCCGGTAGTAATTGAGAGTCACGGGTCGGCCGCACTTTTTATATGTCAGCCAGACTGGCGGATGTTTTACACAGTACTGTACGCTTTGTTCACAAGCCCGTAGATACAACTCACCATCAGCAACCATCGCAAATACCGTATCGTTAACCGTCAAACTGTAACTGCCAAACAGCGATCGATATTCAATGGTGCCTAACGTTGCAAGGTATTCTTGTGACTTATAGATCCGCTTATAGGAGAGGCTTTTCATAAAATTCCTTTTAAAATCATAACATAAACGAATAATTCACGTTAACGGATCCGTTAAGTACGAAAATAGGCAACTTATTCTCAAGGGGCAAGATTAATTTAAGTTTTCGGGTCACCATCGACAAAAATTGCGAGGCTCTTTCCGAAAATAGGGTTGATCTTTGTTGTCGCTGGATGTGCTGTATATTCATACAGTAACTCACAGGGCTGGATTGATTATGTACACTTCAGGCTATGCACATCGTTCTTCGTCGTTCTCATCCGCAGCAAGTAAAATTGCGCGTGTCTCTACGGAAAACACTACAGCCGGGCTTATCAGTGAAGTTGTCTATCGCGAAGATCAGCCCATAATGACACAACTCCTGCTTTTACCATTATTACAGCAGCTCGGTCAGCAATCGCGTTGGCAGCTCTGGTTAACTCCGCAACAAAAACTAAGTCGTGAGTGGTTTCAGTCCGCTGGATTACCCTTAACTAAAGTGATGCAGATGAGTCAGCTTGCCCCTTGCCACACCGTGGAGTCAATGGTTCGCGCTTTACGCACAGGAAATTACAGTGTGGTGATCGGTTGGTTGTCAGATGATCTGACCGAAGAAGAGCATGCTGAGCTGGTTGATGCAGCCAACGAAGGTAATGCAATGGGGTTTATTATGCGTCCGATAAGTGCCTCTTCTCACGCCACGAGACAACTTTCCGGGTTAAAAATTCATTCTAATTTGTATCATTAAGTAAATTTAGGATTAATCCTGGAACTTTTTTTATCACACACTGGATGCTTTCTGTCGTGACTAATTTTCCGTGCGGAGGCTTGTCTGAAGCGGTTTCCGCGATTTTTCTTCTCAATGGCTCTTTTACAAAATAGGTTAAACGCACCTTATACAAGTCTTTTTTTTCATATGCCTGACGGAGTTCACACTTGTAAGTTTTCAACTACGTTGTAGACTTTACATCGCCAGGGGTGCTCGGCATAAGCCGAAGATATCGGTAGAGTTAATATTGAGCAGATCCCCGGTGAAGGATTTAACCGTGTTATCTCGTTGGAGATATTCATGGCGTATTTTGGATGATAACGAGGCGCAAAAAATGAAAAAGACAGCTATCGCGATTGCAGTGGCACTGGCTGGTTTCGCTACCGTAGCGCAGGCCGCTCCGAAAGATAACACCTGGTACACTGGTGCTAAACTGGGCTGGTCCCAGTTCCATGACACTGGTTTCATCGACAACAATGGTCCGACCCACGAAAACCAACTGGGTGCAGGTGCTTTTGGTGGTTACCAGGTTAACCCGTATGTTGGCTTTGAAATGGGTTACGACTGGTTAGGTCGTATGCCGTACAAAGGCGACAACATCAATGGCGCATACAAAGCTCAGGGCGTTCAGCTGACCGCTAAACTGGGTTACCCAATCACTGACGATCTGGACGTCTACACTCGTCTGGGTGGTATGGTATGGCGTGCAGACACCAAGGCTAACGTACCTGGTGGCGCTTCCTTTAAAGACCACGACACCGGCGTTTCTCCGGTCTTCGCTGGCGGTGTTGAGTACGCGATCACTCCTGAAATCGCTACCCGTCTGGAATACCAGTGGACCAACAACATCGGTGACGCTCACACCATCGGCACTCGCCCGGACAACGGCCTGCTGAGCTTGGGTGTTTCCTATCGTTTCGGTCAGGGCGAAGCAGCTCCGGTAGTTGCTCCGGCTCCGGCTCCAGCTCCAGAAGTACAGACCAAGCACTTCACTCTGAAGTCTGACGTTCTGTTCAACTTCAACAAAGCAACCCTGAAACCGGAAGGTCAGGCTGCTCTGGATCAGCTGTACAGCCAGCTGAGCAACCTGGATCCGAAAGACGGTTCCGTAGTTGTTCTGGGTTACACCGACCGTATCGGTTCTGACGCTTACAACCAGGGTCTGTCCGAGCGTCGTGCTCAGTCCGTCGTTGATTACCTGATCTCTAAAGGTATCCCGTCTGACAAGATCTCCGCACGTGGTATGGGCGAATCCAACCCGGTTACTGGCAACACCTGTGACAACGTGAAACAGCGCGCTGCACTGATCGACTGCCTGGCTCCGGATCGTCGCGTAGAGATCGAAGTTAAAGGCATCAAAGACGTTGTAACTCAGCCGCAGGCTTAAGTTCTCGTCTAATAAAAAACCCCGCTGTCGCGGGGTTTTTTTTCATCTTTAGTAAAGTGAATAACTTTCGTCGGTTATTCCTTACCCAGTAGAGCCTGCAAATCTTGCTTTAGCGAAGACATTTTATTTGCATATTTCTCTTTGTTTTCCGCATCTTCAATCAGCTGGACAATCGTTTCGGAAAGCGTTTTACCGCGGCGTTGTGCAAGACCAGCCAGACGTTGCCAGACCATGAATTCCAAATCGATAGATTTCTTGCGCGTATGCTGATGTTCTGCGTTAAAGTGGCGTTTTCGTCTGGCTCGAATGGTCTGCTTCATGCGATTGATCAGCTCCGGGTTCATATGCTGGTCAATCCAGCCATTTACGAGCACAGGTTCGTTCTCCAGCGATAGCAACACATCGACGGCTTCCTGGGCGGCACTGGCTTCGATGTACCGGGTGATAAGCTCACCTTCACGGTGCTTCTTCACCAGATACTTCCATTTCCAACCACTTTCAAGATTTTCAAGTTGTTGATATTTCATAGCGATCTCAATGTTACCGTGTAACTCTTTACAGAATATCAGCTTTTTACCTGCGTGATGAAAAGAATCTCTATCCTGTGCACTTTAGCGCGCATACAAAAACTTTTGTCGACGCTTTCTACGTGTGCTGCAGTGCCGGTTACGGTATAATCGCACCTTTGACAACAGACTAAAAAACATCAACTTTGACCATTACGAAACTTGCATGGCGTGACTTAATCCCTGATACCGAAAGTTATCAGGAAGTATTTGCACAGCCACATTTTATTGACGAAAACGATCCTTTATTCAGCGAAACTCAACCACGGCTGCAATTTGCGCTGGAACAGTTACTGCACACTCGAGCTTCATCCTCTTTTATGCTGGCGAAGGCGCCGGAAGAGCCCGAGTACCTGAGTCTCATTGCCGATGCTGCAAGCGCGCTACAAGGTGACTCTGGCCAACTGATGGGCGGTCACTATGAGATCTCCGGCCACACCATCCGGTTACGTAATGCCGTTAGCACTGACGATAATTTTGCAACATTAACGCAAGTCGTCACTGCTGATTGGGTAGAGGCAGAACAACTCTTTGGCTGCCTGCGCCAGTTTAATGGGGCCATTACTTTACAGCCGGGACTGGTACATCAGGCAAATGGCGGCATTCTGATCATTTCTTTGCGCACGCTGCTGGCACAACCACTGCTGTGGATGCGCCTGAAAAACATTGTCAGCCGTGAACGCTTCGATTGGGTCGCGTTTGATGAGTCTCGTCCCCTCCCCGTCTCCGTTCCTTCAATGCCATTGAAACTAAAAGTCATTCTGGTTGGCGAGCGCGAGTCGCTGGCCGATTTTCAGGCGATGGAGCCGGATCTGTCTGAGCAGGTCATTTATAGCGAATTTGAAGATACCCTGCAGATTGTCGATGCCGAGTCAGTAAACCAGTGGTGTCGCTGGGTTGCTTTTACCGCTAAACATAACCAACTGCCTGCGCCCGGTGCTGATGCCTGGCCAGTGCTTATCCGCGAAGCCGCCCGCTATACCGGTGAGCAAGAAACGCTGCCGCTTAGTCTGCAGTGGATCCTTCGCCAGTGCAAAGAAGTCGCGTCTCTGTGTGAAGGCGATACCTTTACTGGCGAACAGCTAAACTTAATGCTACAACAGCGACAGTGGCGCGAAGGTTTCCTCGCTGAGCGTATGCAAGACGAAATTCTTCAGGAGCAGATCCTGATCGAAACCGAAGGCGAACGCGTCGGGCAGATCAATGCCCTGTCAGTTGTTGAATTTCCGGGACATCCGCGCGCTTTTGGCGAGCCTTCTCGTATTAGTTGTGTTGTACACATTGGCGACGGTGAATTTACCGATATTGAGCGGAAAGCAGAGCTCGGCGGCAATATTCACGCTAAAGGGATGATGATCATGCAGGCATTCCTGATGTCGGAACTGCAGCTTGAACAACAAATTCCCTTCTCGGCCTCGCTGACGTTTGAGCAATCATATAGTGAAGTGGACGGTGACAGCGCCTCAATGGCTGAACTCTGCGCCCTGATCAGCGCCCTCGCCGATGTCCCGGTCAATCAAAGTATTGCTATTACCGGGTCGGTGGATCAGTTTGGACGCGCCCAGCCAGTCGGTGGCCTGAATGAGAAAATTGAAGGTTTCTTCGCTATCTGCCAACAGCGTGAGTTAACCGGTAAACAAGGCGTGATTATCCCTACCGCTAACGTTCGCCATCTAAGTCTTCACAATGAACTTGTGAAGGCGGTAGAGGAAGGTAAATTCACTATCTGGGCAGTGGATGATGTCACTGATGCACTACCTCTATTATTAAATCTGGTGTGGGATGGCGAAGGCCAGACGACGCTGATGCAAACTATCCAGGAACGTATCGCGCAAGCATCGCAGCAGGAAGGACGTCACCGTTTTCCATGGCCATTACGTTGGCTGAACGGGTTTATTCCGAACTGATCGGACTTGTTCAGCGTACACGTGTTAGCTATCCTGCGTGCTTCAATAAAATAAGGCTTACAGAGAACATGGTAGATAAACGCGAATCCTATACGAAAGAAGACCTTCTTGCCTCTGGTCGCGGAGAACTGTTTGGTGCGAAAGGCCCGCAATTGCCAGCGCCGAACATGCTGATGATGGACCGGGTGGTCAAAATGACCGAGACTGGCGGTAACTTCAACAAAGGGTATGTTGAAGCAGAGCTGGATATCAATCCAGATCTGTGGTTCTTCGGCTGCCACTTCATCGGCGATCCGGTAATGCCGGGATGTCTGGGCCTGGATGCCATGTGGCAGTTAGTAGGGTTCTACCTCGGCTGGCTGGGCGGCGAAGGTAAAGGCCGCGCTCTGGGCGTAGGCGAAGTGAAATTCACCGGTCAGGTTCTGCCGACGGCGAAAAAAGTGACCTATCGTATCCACTTTAAACGTATTGTTAACCGTCGCTTGATCATGGGTCTGGCCGATGGTGAAGTTCTGGTTGATGGTCGCTTGATCTACACAGCCAACGACCTGAAAGTAGGTCTGTTCCAGGACACTTCTGCATTCTGATTAAAATCAGGCTGCGTGTAAAAGGCGAAACCTCCGCAGTGCGGAGGTTTCTTTTTAAAGAGACAGAATCAGGCCATTACTACCCTGTCCGCCATGGCTTCTCGCCAGCCTCCCAGCCATTGTGACCTTTGATTCAGCGTCTGATAGGGACACATTTCTTTTGAGCGTCCGGCGATGCCGGCCTGATAACCACGTTGATGTGCCCGTTCCAGGCGATCTCGTTTTTGTCTCTTCATGCCTCGTTTCCCTCATACTGGTTTCTGGTGGAAAAGAAAACAGTGATTACTAAATGTGCAATCACAGTTAAGCAATACCGCGAATCATAACTGTCGTCAATGCGCAAAATTCACGCCACTGTCATATTTGTGAGCTACACAGGCATGTCGGTTGTACAAAAAATGTGAAGCGGAACAAGTTTTTCCCCATAAAATAAACAAAAAAAACCGCCTCGGGCAACATGCCAGAGACGGTTATATTTACAAATCTTTATAATCAGGGAAGACGCTTAATCTCTTGCGCCATCGCCGCCGCTTCCTGATTCCAGGCACTGGCCAGGGCTTTGACCATTTCATCGTAGCCATCCTGATTTTGTACGCCTTCCAGACGGAATGGACGTTTTATCAGTTGCCCCTGATGGTTCAACAGCCACTCACCGCTGACGATAACCTTACCATCATAACGACCATTAAACTCCGTGACCGTCACGTTGAGCGTATCCTGAGCGCTGCCCAGAGGTTGTGAAGCAACCACCCAACCGGGTAATTGCGTGCTCAGATTGGCAACCAGCGTATTGCGTAACTGTTGGTCCAGCGGGCTGGCCCACAGATTGTTATTGGCAATAACGTATTTCACATCACTGGTCTGATACACCACGCCATTTCCCGCCAGATAATCAGGAACCGCAACCTGCTCCACCCATAACAGTCGGTTGCCCTGGCTGGCGGTACTTTGCGTACCGCCCTGTACAACAGGTAACTGGTAGTAGTTTTTGTTGATCTCACCGGAGCTGCATCCGGCCAGCCATAGTGCCGCTATCGTCACTAGCCATTTTTTCATTATTTCGCCCTCTTCGGCTCTGGATCTTTCTTATCCTTCGCTTCAAATACCAGCGCGTTGCTCTTCTCGTTGAGCGTTTTCAGCACCGGTTGCAGTTCACGCAATACCTGATCAAGACGCTGCATATCCGCCACCATCTTGTTGTAAGCCGCAGAACCCGGCTGGAAGCCCTGCATACTGCGATTCAGTTCACGCAATGTCGACTGAATATCTGTCGGCAACTGCTGCATAGACTGGCTTGCCAGGATTTTATTCATACTATCCAGCGTGGCTTGCAGATTTTTCATCGTCCGCTGGCTTTCCGACAGCGTACTGGTCGCCTGCTCAATCATCGGATTCAATGGCAGCTTGTTGATCTTATCCAGAGCTTCCATCAAACGTTGCTGGATTTGCGCCAGACCGCCGCTAACGGTCGGAATGATCTGATAGCCATCGAATTCACGTACCCCGGTTATCGCTGGTGTATTCGGATAGAAATCGAGATCAACATACAATGCCCCTGTGACCAGATTTCCGGTCTTCAGCGAACCACGTAAACCTCGTTTCAACAGCTCCCCAAGGTGCTCAACCACATCTTTGTTTTCCCCAAGCTGCATTTTCAGTCGCTCAGGTTCAATACGAACAAGCACCGGAATACGATAATCATCGTTAAATGTCTGACGCATATTCGGCGCAAAGAAAGGCACTTTACTTACTGTTCCCAGGCGAATACCGCGGAATTCCACTGGCGCCCCCGGCTGCAAGCCGCGAACAGAATCTTTAAAGAACATCAGATAATCAATGTGATCGGTATACAGTGAATCCTGAATGCCCTTCTGATCATCATACAAAACGAATGCGGTTTTCGGCGCGACAGGCTGCCCCTGCTCCAGGCCTTCCGGCACGTCGAAACTGACGCCACCGCTTAGCAAAGTTGTCAGCGACCCCATCTCCACGCGCATTCCCGCTGACGTCAGATCAACCGCAATGCCGCTGTCTTTCCAGAAGCGAACGTTGCTGGTCACCAAACGGTCATAAGGCGCATTGATGAACAATTGATAACTGATACTACGTTTTTGCGTATCAAAGGTGCTGGTCTCCACCGACCCTACACGGTAGCCACGAAAAAGCACCGGATCTCCTGCAGTGAGTTGCCCGGCTTTTTTACTGTCGAGTATGATTCGAATCCCTTTAGCATCCGGCGGCGCCAGCGGCGGTGAATCAAGCAAATCATATTTGTCCATTTTGCTGCCTTTCGCCCCCGGTTGTAGTTCGATATAAACCCCAGAGAGCAGCGTACCCAGGCCGCTAATACCTTCACGCCCAATTTGCGGTTTCACCACCCAAAAGACAGTATCTTTATGCAGCAGTTTTTCCATACCGGCGTTGAGGCGCGCTTTAATTTCAACATGCGTTAAATCATCAGCAAGCGTAGCGCTTTCGACCACGCCAACATCAACGCTGCGGCTTTTAATGGTTGTCTTGCCCCCTTCTATCCCTTCCGCATTCGCGGTAATCAGGGTGACTTCTGGCCCCTGATGACTGTAATGATAAAAAAGAACCCAGGCCCCTATAAGCGCCGTGACGATAGGAAATATCCACACGGGAGACCAGTTCTTCACTTTCTGGATTTTGGCTTCCCCATTCTTAGATTCCATACTGTCAGGACTCCTCATGCTCTGGATCTGGTTGACGATCCCACGATAAACGCGGATCAAATGTCATTGCAGAAAACATTGTCATTATGACGACTAAAGCAAACATTAATGCACCCATTGCCGGATAAATACTCATTAAGCCTCCCATACGCACCAGCGCCGAGAGCACCGCGATAACAAAAACGTCAATCATTGACCAGCGGCCTACAAACTCAACAACTTCGTAAATCAAATGCATTCTTTCACTGTCACGCTTGCCGTGACCTTTTGCATCCCAGCACAACCAGCCAATCGCAATCATCTTTAACGTCGGCACCATAATACTGGCCAGAAAGATAACTGCAGCGACGGGATAAGAACCTTCACTCCACAATAAAATACCCCCTGCGAGAATAGTCGACGGCATCTTCGAGCCTAATAAATCGGTCACCATGATGGGCAAAATATTCGCCGGGAGATACAGCATGATCGACGTAACAAGCAGCGCCAGTGTCCATTGCAGGCTATTTCTACGCCGAACGTAGCCTTTGGTGCCACAACGTGGGCACACTGGAACATCGGCAGGAAGAATGGCTGTACAACATGAGCAGGAGCGTAGCCCCTGACGTATCCCTGTGACGCCTGCTTTTAGCGGCTGATTAAGCACTGGCATCGGGGCGATATCATCCCATAGCCAGCGACGATCAACACACTGGAAAGCGCGCAGTTGCAGCACACAAAATAAACACCAGGGCAGAAAACTGCTGCCCACGCCAATGCTGCCGTAGGCCATCAGTTTGACAAAACTGACCAGCACACCAGCGAGGAAAATCTCCGCCATTCCCCAGGTTTTGAGTTGAAACAGCACCCGTGCCAGTTGCTCTTTTACGCGGACAGGTAATTCAACGCGATTTACCAGTAGCAGAATGGTAATCAGGCAAAAGGCGGGAACCAATTGCACAAACAGCAGGAAGAAAGTGCCGAGACTGGCATAGTCCTCAGAAAACAACACGTTCGGGATTTCCAGTAACGTAATCTCACTGGTTACACCCGCAACATTCATATTCACAAAAGGGAACAAGTTGGACAGCAACAGCATGAACAATGCAGCCAACGCATAAGCGGTGGGACGCTGTCGGGGTGCATCCCATGCCACAGTTAACGTTGTGCCACACCGGGGACATGCCGCTTTCTGACCATGCTCAAGGCTGGGTAAAGCCACCAGCATGTCACACTGCGAGCACAGAATATGCTTCGCGGCATGATGATGTTCGCACATTGGTACTCCTTAATGATGCGCTATTCTACAGATTGCTGACAAAATGCCCGTTTCTCATGCCGAATGCGACACGACTGCATATCCGCCCTGGGAGAACGGGGAAACGCGATAAAGCGATGTTCCCCCAGACCTGATAAGCGTAGCGCATCAGGCAGTTTGGTCTTTGTCAGCCGTCTTTCGTTCAATCAATTGATTAGCGATCAACCACCATTTTTTAACGCTTCAAGATACTCCCAGCGTTCAAAAGCCTGCTCCAGTTCCTGCTCAGCAGCAGCCATATCAGCGAGTACTTTTTGCGTATGCTCATGAGGTTGGCTAAAAAAGGAGGCATCTGCCACCTGCGTCTGCAAAGCTTCCAGTTTGGCTTCTAAATCCTCAAGCAGTTGTGGTAGCTGTTCTAATTCGCGCTGCAATTTATAGCTTAGTTTGCTACTGCTACGTTTTGCAGTTTCTGCTTTCGACACAACAACTTCTTCGGTTTTCTTCACCGCAGGTTGTTTCAGCGCCACATGCTGTTCTTGCTGACCGCGTGCGTCGTGATAACCACCGACATAACGACCAATTTTCCCATCGCCTTCGAAGATCCAGCACTCCGTCACGGTGTTATCAACAAACTGGCGATCGTGGCTGACCAGCAGTACCGTACCCTGATAGCTGTCAATTAGCTCTTCAAGCAGCTCCAGCGTTTCGACATCAAGGTCGTTAGTTGGTTCGTCGAGAATCAGTAAGTTGCTTGGCTTGAGGAACAGACGTGCCAACAGCAGGCGGTTGCGCTCCCCGCCGGAAAGCGCACGTACTGGCGTCATCGCCCGTTTCGGGTGGAACAGAAAGTCCTGCAAATAACCCAGTACATGACGCGGCTTACCGTTAACTATCACCTCCTGTTTACCTTCAGCGAGGTTATCCATCACCGTTTTATCGGGATCAAGCTCCGCACGATGCTGATCGAAATAAGCCACTTCCAGTTTCGTGCCGACATGAATGCGTCCACTGTCTGCCTGAAGCTGCCCGAGCATCAATTTCAACAAGGTGGTTTTGCCGCAGCCGTTTGGGCCAATCAGCGCAATTTTGTCGCCACGTTGTACCTGAGCGGAAAAATCTTTCACCAGTTGCTTGCCGTCAACCTGGTAACAAACGTCTTCCATTTCGAAAACGATCTTACCGGAGCGGCTGGCCTCTTCCACCTGCATCTTAGCAGTGCCCATTACCTCACGGCGCTGGCTACGTTCACGGCGCATCGCTTTCAGGGCGCGCACGCGGCCTTCATTACGGGTACGGCGTGCTTTGATCCCCTGACGAATCCACACTTCTTCTTGCGCCAGTTTGCGATCAAACTCGGCATTTTGTAATTCTTCCACACGCAGGGCTTCTTCTTTTTCCAGCAGATACTGGTCGTAATTCCCCGGGTAGGTCACCAGTTTACCGCGATCGAGATCGACAATGCGCGTCGCCATATTGCGGATAAACGAACGGTCGTGGGAGATGAAAATAATCGTCCCATTGAAGGTTTTGAGGAACCCTTCCAGCCAGTCGATGGTTTCGATATCAAGATGGTTAGTCGGCTCATCGAGCAACAATACGCGCGGATTACTCACCAGCGCGCGTCCCAATGCCGCTTTGCGCAACCAGCCGCCAGAAAGTGACGACAACGCAACGTTAGGATCTAACCCAAGCTGTGCCAGCACTTCATTGATGCGGTTTTCCAGTTGCCACAGGTTATGGTGATCCAGCAATTCCTGTACTTTCGCCAGTTCGTTGAGATTCTTCTCGCTCGGGTCGTTCATTACCAATTGCGAGATATCGTGATAGCGTTTCAGGTATTCCGCTTGTTCCTCAATACCTTCGGCAACGAAATCATAAACGCTCCCCTCAACGTTACGCGGCGGATCTTGTTGCAGACGAGCAACGATTAAATCTTGCTCGTAAATAATGCGCCCGTCATCCAGCCCCTGTTCACGGTTGAGGATCTTCATTAACGTCGATTTGCCCGCGCCATTACGGCCCACCAGACAAACACGTTCGTTATCTTCGATGTGCAGTTCTGCGTTATCGAGAAGCGGCGCGTCGCTGAACGACAGCCAGGCGCCATGCATACTGATTAATGACATTACTATTCCTTTCAGGCTGCAGTAATCAGCCAGCAGTTGTGGATCTGGCGGTTACGGGCAAAATCCTGAGAGAGCGTTTTTTGCGTAATTTCTTGTGCTTTCAGTCCCAGTTTTGCCAGACCGTCGAGATCCATGCGGAAGCCACGTTTGTTGTTCGAGAACATGATAGTCCCACCTGCACGCAGCAGACGCTTCAAATCTTTCATCAGCGCCAGATGATCGCGCTGTACATCAAACGCATCTTCCATTCGTTTTGAGTTAGAGAAAGTTGGCGGATCGATAAAAATCAGATCGAACTGCTCTTTCGCATCGCGCAACCACGCCAGGCAATCCGCCTGAATTAAGCGATGCGCGCGTCCGGTTAAGCCGTTAAGACGCAGGTTGCGTTCCGCCCACTCCAGATAGGTACGCGACATATCCACCGTGGTGGTGGTGCGCGCGCCACCCAATCCCGCATGCACGGTAGCGCTGCCGGTATAAGAGAACAGATTGAGGAAATCTTTGCCTTTGCTCATCTGACCCAGCATACGACGGGCGATACGGTGATCGAGGAACAGGCCGGTATCAAGATAATCCGTCAGGTTCACCCACAAGTGAGCGTTATATTCGGTGACTTCGAGAAACTCTCCTTTCTCGCCCAGTTTTTGATACTGATTTTTGCCCTTCTGCCGTTCACGGGTTTTAAGCACCAGTTTGTTCGGCGCAATCCCCAGCACCGAAATGGTTGCTGCGATAATATCGAACAGACGCTGACGCGCTTTGTGTGCATCAATGGTTTTCGGCGGCGCATACTCTTGCACCACCACCCAGTCGGCATAACGGTCAACGGCAACGTTATATTCAGGTAGATCGGCGTCATACAGGCGGTAACATTCAACCCCTTCCTGACGCGCCCACTTCTCGAACTTTTTGAGGTTCTTACGCAGACGATTGGCATAGTCTTCCGCCACCATTGCCGGTTTGCTGTCTGGCGTGCTTTCAGCGACGTGATAATTTTTCTGCACGCAATCCAGCGGACCGTTTTTCGCTTTGTACTGTTTGTCGGCGCGCAATTGCAGGCAACTTAACAGATCCGGCGAAGCACTGAACAAAGAGAGATTCCAGCCGCCGAACTGGTTTTTCATGATTCGGCCCAGCAGGCTATGCAGCGCAATCAGCGCCGGTTCGCTGTCCAGACGTTCCCCATATGGCGGGTTGCTTAACACTGTACCGTATGGCCCTTTCGGCAGCGGATTGGTCAGTTGCGCGACATCTTTCACCTCAAAGGTGATCAGTTCGCCAATCCCGGCAAGGCGGGCGTTAGTGCGCGCACGTTGAATCACCCGAGCATCGCTATCGGAACCATAAAAATGAGAATTGTACTCAGCCAGACCTTTTCGGGCGCGAGTTTGCGCTTCGGCTTTCACTTCCTGCCAGATAACTTCGTCATGCTGCGCCCAGCCGTTAAAGCCCCAGCGCCCACGATGTAAGCCTGGTGCGCGATCGGTCGCCAGCATCGCCGCTTCAATCAGCAACGTACCGGAACCACACATCGGATCGAGCAGTGGTGTACCTGGCTGCCAGCCGGAACGCATCACAATAGCCGCCGCCAAAGTTTCCTTGATCGGTGCAATTCCCGCACGATCACGGTAACCACGCAGGTGCAAACCATCACCACTGAAATCGAGAGCAATACTGGCGGTTTCTTTATGCAGCCAGACGTTCACGCGGATATCTGGCGCATCGCGATCAACATTTGGGCGCGGCAGATTTTTGCGGGTAAATGCATCCACGATCGCATCTTTAACTTTCATCGCGCCATACTGGCTGTTGCGGATGGTGTCGTTCAGACCACTGAAGTGGACTGCAAAGGTCGCGCCAGGATTAAACATCTCTGTCCAGTTGATCGCCTGCACGCCGAGATAGAGATCTAAATCGCTGTAAACTTTACACTCACCCAGCGGCAACATAATACGCGAGGCCAGACGGCTCCACATCAGGCTCTGGTAAACAAGCCGCGTGTCGCCCTTGAAGTGGACCCCGCCCTGAACTACCTGGCATTCAACGGCCCCCAGATTTTCCAGTTCAGTTTTTAACAGCTCTTCCAGCCCACGGGCCGTACTGGCAAACAGAGAATTCATATCGTCACTTTTACTCTAAGAGCCTACCGCAGTAGGCGTAATTGTTGCAGTCAGTTTGGACATGGACAGCGCGGAGAAACCGGAGCGTACACAAGTACGTGAGGATTTCGAGCACTGCCCTGGGCTAAACTGACAAATAAAATAGCCTAATGAGACAGGCGCTAAGAAAATTGTTGCGCATTATAGCTAATAAGCGCGTCATGTCATAAAGTTGAGGGCTTATTTTCATTTGAGGACCGCACCGTGGCGACATTAACCCGGCTTTTTATTCATCCAGTTAAATCGATGCGCGGCATTGGTCTTACACATGCCCTGGCAGATGTCAGCGGTCTGGCCTTCGATCGCATCTTTATGGTCACAGAACCCGACGGTACATTTATTACCGCCCGTCAGGTTCCGTAGATGGTGCGTTTTACCCCTTCCCCGGTACATGACGGCCTGCACCTTACCGCGCCTGATGGCAGCAGCGTATGGGTTCGTTTTGCTGATTTCTCCATACAGGATTCGCCAACCGAAGTGTGGGGCAATCATTTTACCGCGCGAATTGCGCCAGATGCGATCAACAAATGGTTAAGCGGATTTTTCTCCCGCGAGATTCAACTACGCTGGGTAGGACCACAAATGACGCGGCGCGTAAAACGCCACAATAGCGTTCCCCTTTCCTTTGCCGATGGCTATCCCTATCTGCTCGCTAATGAAGCCTCATTGCGCGATGTTCAACAACGCTGTCCGGCAAGCGTCAAAATGGAGCAGTTCCGTCCGAATCTGGTGGTATCTGGCATAGCGGCATGGGAGGAAGATACCTGGAAAATCATTCGGATAGGCGACGTAGTATTTGATGTAGTGAAACCCTGCAGCCGTTGTATTTTCACGACTATCAGTCCAGAAAAAGGACAAAAGCACCCGGCTGGCGAACCGTTAAAAACGCTGCAATCTTTTCGCACCGCACAAGATAACGGCGATGTCGATTTTGGTCAGAATTTAATTGCCCGCAATAGTGGCGTTATTCGTGTTGGCGATAAGGTGGAAATCCTGGCGACTACCCCGTCAAAAACCTACGACACGGCTGCTACAGACGATACTGTCGTTACTACGCAGCAACCAGATGCAAACGTAGATATCAACTGGCAGGGACAAATATTTCGCGGTAATAACCAACAGGTATTGCTGGAACAATTAGAAAATCAGGGAATTCGCATACCCTATTCTTGCCGTGCGGGCATTTGCGGAAGTTGCCGCATTCAGCTTTTAGAGGGCGAAGTCACGCTACTGAAAAAATCAGCCATGGACGACGACGGGACTATTCTTTGTTGCAGTTGTGTACCGAAAACTACGCTGAAACTGAAAAGTTAAACGGCTTGCTCAAGGCTGAGACTGTCATAACTCATATGCGGTCTTAGTCTGTCATTCATAATTTTGATGGCATCACCCAGTTGCATAGCGCGCCCGGCGATAACTATGCAAGGTTGCGCCAGTAGACATAGCGCAGCATTTTCACCAGATTCAACGACCAGTAAATTAACTTGTTCGTTGGTGTCGCTCAACCAGACACAGGCGGCATCACCTGGCATCGGCGCCCACATTTCCCCATGAGAAACAAAATGCCAACTTTTCGGCATTTGTGGTTTGAGATATCGAATTGCCACTAGCGCATTGAGTACCAGTTCGGCTTTTTGTTCTTTGGATAAATCTAAATCGCGGCATTTTTCCTCAAAGGAAAAATAGAGCGCGGCGTCATCAACGCAAAATCCCGCAGGAGCAAAGGCATCCGGCGTCAACATTTTACGAGCAAAACGTGAGCGAAATAGCATACCATTAGCTAAATCAAGCATCATACGATCATGCTCTTCATCGTAATACCAACGCCAGTTATCATCTGGTTTAATTCTCATATGCCTCTCTCCTACTCTATAAATTCACCGCCACATATTCCATTGTCGCTTCGATTAATAACCTCAACAAGAAAAGTACAAAATGTCTAAATAAGCAACAGCAATGAATATAAAACAACCAGGGCTGAAAATAAAGCCCCGATTATCTTATAAAGAGAAATTGAAAGGAATAATTAGATATGGGTAACGATTTCTTTAATCAGCGGCGGACCTTTAAAAATAAAACCAGAATAAATTTGCACCAGTGAAGCACCCGCTGCAATCTTCTCACGAGCTGCAATTACCGAGTCAATACCGCCCACACCGATGATCGGTAAGCGCCCATTTAATTCCTGCGACAAGCGGCGAATAATTTCCGTGCTTTTTAATTGTAACGGACGACCACTTAACCCACCTGTTTGATCACAATTTTTCATCCCCTGAACTAAAGAACGATCGAGTGTAGTATTAGTCGCAATGACGCCATCAATATTATGACGAACTAAACTATCAGCAACCTGGATCAATTCTTCTTCAGAAAGATCCGGCGCGATCTTCACTGCAATCGGAACATATTTATGATGGATCGCTTGCAGATCATTTTGCTTATTTTTAATTGCAGTTAATAAATCATCCAGGGCTTCACCATATTGCAGGGTACGTAAGCCTGGGGTATTTGGCGATGAAATATTGATGGCGATATATCCCGCGTAGGCATAGATTTTTTCCATACAAATCAGATAGTCATCTTTGCCTTGTTCCACCGGCGTATCTTTATTTTTGCCGATATTAATCCCTAAAACACCATCGTAATGGGCTTTTTTAACATTCTCAACGAGGTTATCAACGCCGAGATTATTAAAGCCCATGCGGTTGATCAAACCTTCAGCATCAACCAGACGGAAGAGACGCGGTTTATCATTACCTGGCTGAGGGCGCGGGGTGACAGTGCCGATCTCGATCGATCCAAATCCCATTGCTCCCAGCGCATCAATACATTCGCCATCTTTATCAAGGCCAGCAGCCAGACCAAGCGGGTTTTTAAACGTCAGGCCCATGCAGCTAACCGGTTTCGCCGGAACGTTTTGCCGGATTAATGCCTCCAGCGGCGTTCCGGTAATACGACGCAACTGCTGAAAAGTAAACTCATGAGCGCGCTCTGGATCGAGCTGAAAAAGGGCTTTACGAACGAAGGGGTAGTACATGAACTCTCCTGGATTCCCGGTATGCAAACCGGGGGCGTATTATGTGCGAGTTCAGAGCAAAAGGGAATTGACCTGCGGCAATAAATAGCAAACGTTTTCTTATTGCACTTTTTTTATACTTTTTAAGCTTTTCTTTCTGGTGGTGCCAGGCACGGACATTCGTAATATTGATGCAGATAGCAGGAGATGGTGCGTCGCTATGTTAGGGTCAGTTCCGCTAGCGGAACTGGAATCGAAAACGCTGCATCGGATGATGCAGCGTGGACGCCCTGAACGACCCGTCCGGCGTCATGATTAATATGTCGGATGCGGCGTGAACATCTTACCTTCCCCACAAAGACTCGCAATTTCAACAGATTAGCAGGTCTGATAAGACGTATCAGCGTCACATCCGGCATTTTGGCTCACTCGTATCAAGCCAGTGCTTTGGTAATCTTCTCGTACAGATCGCCAGAGAGATTTTCCAGACCTTTCAACTGCTCCAGCGCCGCCCGCATTTTATCCTGACGTTTGGCATCGTAACGTTTCAGGCGAATCAGCGGTTCAATCAGGCGCGAAGCTACTTGTGGGTTCCGGCTGTTCAGGTCGGTAAGCATTTCCACCAGGAACTGATAACCACTGCCATCTTCGGCATGGAATGCTGCTGGGTTGCTGCCCGCAAATGCGCCAATCAACGAACGGATGCGGTTTGGGTTGCTCATGGTAAATGAACGATGTTGCAACAAACCACGCACTGTCTCCAGTACATTCGCTGCCGGGCTGGTGGCTTGCAGAATAAACCATTTATCCATCACCAGACCGTCGTGATGCCACTTATCATCGTACTCCTGCATCAGCGCGTCGCGGCATGGCAACTGTGCAGCAACCGCCGCCGAAAGCGCCGCCAGCGCATCGGTCATATTGTTCGCTTCGTGGAACTGCTTACTCACCAGCACATCAGCCAGGTGTGTTTCACCAAAAGCAAGGAAGCGCAGGCAGGCATTACGCAGAGCTCGTTTCGCAATGTCTTCATGTTCAACACGGTACTCGCGCTGGTAATTCGCGTTATAAATATCCAGCAGTTCATCCGCCAGTTCAGTCGCCAGAGTCCGGGTAAGTGCTTCGCGTACTTCGGCAATGGCTATTGGATCAATAATATCGAACAGTTCCGCCATTTCATTCACGGAAGGCAGCGTCAGGATCTCCGCCGCCAGCGCCGGATCAATCAGCTCATCAAGGAGTACTGCGCGGAAAGCATCGGCAACATGTGCTGGCAGAGACAGCGGCTGCCCTTGCTGATGACGAACAACGTTTAACTTGATATAGGTTGCCAGCAGGCTTTGTGCCGCATCCCAGCGAGAAAAATCATTACGCGCATGACGCATCAGGAAGGTCAGTTGCTGATCGCTCCACTTATATTCCAGTTTCACCGGTGCGGAGAATTCGCACAACAGCGCAGGCACTGGCTGGAAGTAGACATTATCAAAAACAAATGTCTGTTCCGCCTGGGTAGCATTCAGTACCGAATTGACCGGATGCCCCCCTTTCTGCAACGGGATCACCTTGCCTTCGTTGTCATAAAGTTCGATAGCGAATGGAATATGCAATGGCTGTTTTTCAGCCTGATCCGGCGTAGCTGGCGTACGTTGACTGATGGTCAGGGTGTACTGTTCGGTTTCTGGATTGTAGTCATCTTTAACACTAACAATTGGCGTGCCAGACTGGCTGTACCAACGGCGGAAATGGGAAAGATCGACATTCGACGCATCTTCCATCGCCTGGACGAAGTCGTCACAAGTCGCCGCGCTGCCGTCATGACGCTCGAAATAAAGCTGCATCCCTTTCTGGAAGTTTTCTTCACCCAGCAGAGTATGGATCATACGAATCACTTCCGCGCCCTTCTCGTAGACGGTCAGGGTATAAAAGTTGTTCATTTCAATGACCATGTCCGGGCGGATCGGATGCGCCATTGGGCTGGCGTCTTCTGCAAACTGTAATCCACGCATGGTGCGCACATTATTAATGCGGTTAACCGCACGGGAACCGAGATCAGAGCTGAATTCCTGATCGCGGAACACGGTTAAGCCTTCTTTCAGGCTGAGCTGGAACCAGTCACGGCAAGTCACACGGTTACCGGTCCAGTTGTGGAAATATTCGTGGCCGATAACGCGTTCAATATCAAGGTAATCTTTATCGGTGGCAGTGTCGGTACGCGCCAGCACATATTTGGAGTTAAAGATATTCAGACCTTTATTCTCCATCGCGCCCATGTTGAAGAAGTCCACCGCAACAATCATATAGATGTCGAGGTCATACTCCAGACCGAAGCGCTCTTCATCCCATTTCATGGAGTTTTTCAACGAAGTCATCGCCCACGGCGCACGGTCCAGGTTACCGCGATCGACATACAACTCCAACGCGACTTCGCGACCAGAGCGAGTGGTGAAGGTGTCGCGCAGTACATCAAAATCGCCAGCCACCAACGCAAACAGGTAGCACGGTTTCGGGAATGGATCTTGCCACTGCACCCAGTGACGCCCGTTTTCCAGCTCACCCTGCGCAACACGGTTACCATTGGAAAGCAGGAACGGGTATTTGGTTTTATCGGCAATAATTTTGGTAGTAAAGCGCGCCAGCACGTCCGGGCGATCGAGATAGTACGTAATATGGCGGAATCCTTCGGCTTCACACTGAGTACAAAGCGCATCGCCCGATTGATAAAGCCCTTCCAGCGCAGTGTTTGCCGCAGGGCTAATTTCATTAACAATTTTGAGCGTAAAACGTTCCGGCAATTGATTAACGATCAGAACGCCCTCTTCTTCTCGCCAGGCGGTCCACGGCTCATCATTAATATGAACAGAAACCAGTTTAAGGTCTTCACCGTCAAGACGAAGCGGAGCATCAGATGCGCCATGACGGACAGCCTGGCTGACAGCGGTAACCACCGTCTTTTCAGCATCCAGGTCAAAGGTCAAGTCAATATCAGTAATCTGGTAATCCGGCGCACGATAATCGTGACGGTATTTGGCTTGTGGCTGTTGAGTCATAAAGAACCTTTCGCATCTTTTATAGAATCCGGTGTTCAGTCTATTCCTGTTGCGTAAATCCCGCTATGCAGAATCATCATCTTTTCAGACACAAGCACTCTTTTTGCTACATATCTATAACATGTGGCACAAAATGCCCTCGACCATAAAGGTGGCATATGGTGTGATCAGGGTTCAATAAATTGCGAAACAAGGTATACTCCAGCAGTTCCTGATGATGTTTATTGTACTAAACGCTCCCGTACGAGGACGCTACTGCGCACCTATGACACAATTCGCTTCTCCTGTTCTGCACTCGTTGCTGGATACAGATGCTTATAAGTTGCATATGCAGCAAGCCGTGTTTCATCACTACTACGATGTGCATGTCGCGGCGGAGTTTCGTTGCCGTGGTGACGATTTGCTGGGTATTTATGCCGATGCTATTCGTGAACAGGTTCAGGCGATGCAACACCTGCGCCTGCAGGATGATGAATACCTGTGGCTCTCAACACTGCCTTTCTTTAAGACCGATTATCTCAACTGGTTGCGTGATTTCCGTTTTAACCCGGAACAGGTCACTGTCACCAACGATAACGGTAAACTGAATATTCGCTTAAGCGGCCCATGGCGTGAAGTTATCCTCTGGGAGGTTCCGTTGTTGGCGGTAATCAGCGAACTGGTGCACCGCTATCGCTCACCGCAGGTCGACGTCGCGCAAGCTCTCGACACACTGGAAAGCAAATTAGTCGATTTCTCGGCATTAACCGCCGATCTCGATATGTCACGCTTTCATCTGATGGATTTCGGCACTCGCCGTCGTTTTTCGCGCGAAGTTCAGGAAGCTATCGTTAAACGTCTGCAACAGGAATCCTGGTTTGTTGGCACCAGCAACTATGATCTGGCGCGCCGCCTTTCCCTGACGCCAATGGGAACACAGGCTCATGAATGGTTCCAGGCACATCAGCAAATCAGCCTGGATCTTGCCAACAGTCAGCGCGCCGCGCTCGCGGCCTGGCTGGAGGAATATCCCAATCAACTTGGCATTGCATTAACCGATTGCATTACCATGGATGCATTCTTACGTGATTTCGGCGTGGAATTTGCCAGTCGTTACCAGGGGCTGCGTCATGATTCTGGCGATCCGCTGGAATGGGGCGAAAAAGCTATCGCTCATTATGAGAAGCTGGGGATTGATCCGCAGAGCAAAACGTTGGTTTTCTCTGACAATCTCGATTTACGCAAAGCGGTCGAACTGTATCGCCACTTCGCATCCCGCGTGCAACTGAGTTTTGGCATCGGGACACGTCTTACCTGCGACATTCCACAGGTAAAACCACTGAACATCGTGATTAAGCTGGTAGAGTGTAATGGTAAACCGGTGGCGAAACTTTCTGACAGCCCTGGCAAAACTATCTGCCATGACAAAGCGTTTGTCCGCGCACTGCGCAAAGCGTTTGACCTTCCGCATATTAAAAAAGCCAGTTAATATCATCAGGGAGCTATTCGGCTCCCTTTTTTTACCTTTAATTCCGAAATCTTTTGTCCCATCTGCGAATTCTGCTTGTCTGATTGCAGATGCCAGGTAACATAGGTATCCCCCCATTTACGGGTGGACAAGTGTTTATTTTTTCCGACTATTAACAGAGAGAATATTATGAGCGTTGTGCCTGTAGCCGACGTACTCCAGGGCCGCGTAGCCGTTGACAGCGAAGTCACCGTGCGCGGATGGGTGCGTACCCGCCGAGATTCAAAAGCTGGCATCTCCTTCCTCGCCGTTTATGACGGTTCCTGCTTTGATCCTGTACAGGCTGTCATCAATAATTCTCTGCCCAATTACAATGAAGACGTGCTGCGTCTGACCACCGGCTGCTCGGTCATTGTAACGGGTAAAGTCGTGGCGTCGCCGGGCCAGGGACAACAATTTGAAATCCAGGCCAGCAGCGTTGAAGTGGCTGGTTGGGTTGAAGATCCAGACACTTACCCGATGGCGGCAAAACGCCACAGCATTGAATATCTGCGTGAAGTGGCGCACCTGCGTCCACGTACCAACCTGATCGGCGCCGTAGCGCGCGTTCGCCACACGCTGGCACAAGCGCTTCATCGCTTCTTTAACGAACAGGGTTTTTTCTGGGTTTCGACTCCGCTGATTACTGCGTCCGATACCGAAGGCGCTGGCGAAATGTTCCGCGTATCAACGCTGGATCTGGAAAACTTGCCGCGTAACGATCAGGGCAAAGTTGATTTCGACAAAGATTTCTTCGGCAAAGAGTCCTTCCTGACCGTATCCGGCCAGTTGAACGGCGAAACCTATGCCTGTGCGCTGTCCAAAATCTATACCTTTGGCCCGACCTTCCGTGCTGAAAACTCCAACACCAGCCGCCATCTGGCGGAATTCTGGATGCTGGAGCCAGAAGTGGCGTTTGCTAACCTGAACGATATCGCCGGTCTGGCAGAAGCGATGCTGAAATATGTCTTTAAAGCCGTTCTTGAAGAACGTGCTGACGACATGAAATTCTTCGCTGAACGCGTAGATAAAGATGCAATTTCACGTCTGGAGCGCTTCATTGAAGCTGACTTCGCTCAGGTTGATTACACCGACGCGGTAACCATCCTCGAAAACTGCGGTAAGAAATTTGAAAACCCGGTTTACTGGGGCGTTGACCTCTCTTCCGAGCATGAACGTTATCTGGCTGAAGAGCACTTTAAAGCACCGGTTGTTGTGAAAAACTATCCGAAAGATATTAAAGCGTTCTACATGCGCCTTAACGAAGACGGTAAAACCGTTGCGGCAATGGACGTTCTGGCGCCGGGCATCGGTGAAATCATCGGCGGTTCCCAGCGTGAAGAACGTCTGGACGTGCTGGACGAGCGTATGCTGGAGATGGGCCTGAAGAAGGAAGATTACTGGTGGTATCGCGATCTGCGTCGCTACGGTACTGTTCCGCATTCCGGTTTCGGCCTTGGCTTTGAACGTCTGATTGCCTACGTAACTGGCGTACAGAACGTGCGTGACGTTATTCCGTTCCCGCGTACTCCGCGTAACGCCAGTTTCTAATTTAGCCTTTCCTGGAGCCAGCGCCTGCTGGCTCTTTTTTATTTTCTTCTGTCAAATTATCTGTGTGTTAAGTCAAGCAATCTATTTACAACCTTTCCAAAAACACCTTCCTGTTACGGAATATTACTCCGCAACATTTTCGCACAGAAAACAACCCACATTCTTATTGCGGATTAGTAATTTCTTATCTGATAGCACAATTTTTATACTTTTATTTGGCACTCCAGATGTCTGAACGTGTATTTCATCAGCATCACAGAAAGATATCATCAGAAAGAAAATTTCATTTCACCTACAAAAAACACAATAAAATCATATAAATAAATGCCAATTACTGTAAATACCATCACTCTCCTATAGAAATATGATGGTGTTCACAAAGTTCCTTAAACTTTACCTTTGGTTACATGTTTTTTCTTTTTGTAACCATATCTTTATATTTGTAGCACTTTCACGGTAGCGAAACGTTAGTTTGAATGGAAAGATGCCTGCAGACACATAAAGACACCAAACTTTCATCAATAGTTCCGTAAATTTTTATTGACGAAACTTATTGGCGGCAGTGGCAGGTGTCATAAAAAAACCATGAGGGTAATAAATAATGATGAAGCGCAATATTCTGGCAGTGATCGTGCCTGCTCTGTTAGTAGCGGGTACTGCAAACGCTGCAGAAATCTATAACAAAGATGGCAACAAACTGGATCTGTACGGCAAGGCTGTTGGTCTGCACTATTTTTCCAAGGGTAACGGTGAAAACAGTTACGGCGGCAACGGCGACATGACCTATGCCCGTCTTGGTTTTAAAGGGGAAACTCAAATCAATTCCGATCTGACCGGTTATGGTCAGTGGGAATATAATTTCCAGGGTAACAACTCAGAAGGTAGCGATGCTCAGAATGGCAACAAAACACGTCTGGCGTTTGCTGGTCTGAAATTCGCTGACGTTGGTTCTATTGATTACGGTCGTAACTACGGTGTGGTTTATGATGCACTGGGCTACACCGATATGCTGCCAGAATTCGGTGGTGACACTGCATACAGCGATGACTTCTTCGTGGGTCGCGTAGGCGGCGTTGCAACCTACCGTAACTCCAACTTCTTTGGTCTGGTTGATGGTCTGAACTTCGCTGTTCAATACCTGGGCAAAAACGAGCGCGATACCGCAAGACGTTCTAACGGTGACGGTGTAGGCGGCTCCATCAGCTATGAATACGAAGGCTTTGGTATCGTGGGAGCGTATGGTGCTGCTGACCGTACCAACTTGCAGGAAGCTCAGCCTCTCGGCCAGGGTAAAAAGGCAGAGCAGTGGGCAACTGGTCTGAAGTATGATGCAAACAACGTCTACCTGGCGGCTAACTACGGCGAAACTCGTAACGCAACCCCTATCAAAGGCGGTTTTGCTAACAAGACGCAAGATATTCTGTTAGTTGCACAATACCAGTTCGACTTTGGTCTGCGCCCATCCATCGCTTATACCAAATCTAAAGCGAAAGATGTAGAAGGCATCGGCGATGTTGATCTGGTGAACTACGTTGAAGTTGGCGCAACCTACTACTTCAACAAAAATATGTCCACCTACGTTGACTACGCAATTAACCAAATCGATTCTGACAACAAACTGGGTGTCGGTTCCGATGATACTGTTGCTGTCGGTATTGTTTACCAGTTCTAATAGCACACCTCTTTGTTAAATGCCTAAAAAACAGGACGTTGGTCCTGTTTTTTTTATGCCTTCCAGAGCAATCTCACGTCTTGCAAAAACAGCCTGCGTTTTCACCAGTAATAGTTGGAATTTTGTAAATCTCCCGTTACCCTGATAGCGGACTTCCCTTCTGTAACCATAATGGAACCTCGTCATGTTTGAGAACATAACTGCCGCTCCTGCCGACCCGATTCTGGGCCTGGCTGATCTATTTCGTGCCGATGAACGTCCCGGTAAAATTAACCTCGGGATTGGTGTTTATAAAGATGAAACGGGTAAAACCCCGGTGCTAACCAGCGTAAAAAAAGCTGAACAGTATCTGCTCGAAAATGAAACCACCAAAAACTACCTCGGCATTGACGGTATCCCTGAATTTGGTCGCTGCACCCAGGAACTGCTGTTTGGTAAAGGTAGCGCCCTGATCAACGACAAACGTGCTCGCACAGCCCAGACCCCGGGGGGTACTGGCGCGCTACGCGTGGCCGCTGATTTCCTGGCGAAAAATACCAGCGTTAAGCGTGTATGGGTAAGCAACCCAAGCTGGCCGAACCATAAGAGCGTCTTTAACGCTGCGGGTCTGGAAGTACGTGAATACGCTTACTACGATGCGGAAAACCACACTCTGGACTTCGACGCCCTAATTAACAGCCTGAACGAAGCTCAGGCTGGCGACGTGGTCCTGTTCCACGGCTGCTGCCATAACCCAACCGGCATCGACCCTACGTTAGAACAATGGCAAACACTGGCACAACTTTCCGTTGAGAAAGGTTGGTTGCCACTGTTTGACTTCGCTTACCAGGGGTTTGCTCGTGGTCTGGAAGAAGATGCTGAAGGCTTGCGCGCTTTTGCTGCTCTACATAAAGAGCTGATTGTCGCCAGCTCCTACTCAAAAAACTTTGGTTTGTACAATGAACGCGTTGGCGCCTGCACCCTGGTTGCTGCGGATAGTGAAACGGTCGATCGCGCATTCAGCCAGATGAAAGCGGCGATTCGCGCTAACTACTCTAATCCACCAGCGCACGGCGCTTCTGTCGTTGCCGCCATCCTGAGTAACGACGCTTTGCGTGCTATTTGGGAACAAGAGTTGACCGATATGCGCCAGCGTATTCAGCGTATGCGCCAGTTATTCGTCAACACGTTGCAAGAGAAAGGCGCAAACCGCGACTTCAGCTTTATCACCAAACAGAATGGCATGTTCTCCTTTAGCGGTCTGACTAAAGAGCAGGTATTGCGTCTGCGTGAAGAGTTTGGCGTGTATGCGGTTGCTTCTGGTCGCGTGAACGTGGCCGGGATGACGCCAGATAACATGGCACCGTTGTGCGAAGCGATTGTGGCTGTACTGTAAAGCGTTAAAAACAATGAAGCCCGCGAAAGCGGGCTGAGACTGATGACAAACGCAACATTGCCTGATGCGCTACGCTTATCAGGCCTACGCGCTCCCTGCAATATTTTGAATTTGCACGATTTTGTAGGCCGGATAAGGCGCTCGCGCTGCATCCGGCATAAACAAAACACACGCTGCCAGAAGTCCAAGCTCGCTTCGAAAGCGGGCTTTTCTATGCGTCTTTACCAAACGGGCATTTCATCTTGCAGGAAGGGATTATGCAACCGCTCGTAACCGAGAGTGGATAATGGTCCATGTCCTGGAATAAAAGTCACGTCATCGCCAAGCGGCAGCAGTTTATCTTTAATAGAGGAAATTAGTTGCTTGTGATCGCCACGCGGGAAATCACTGCGCCCCACTCCACCTTTGAAAAGTACGTCGCCAGAAATCAGTAGTTTTGACTGATTATCAAAGAAAACCACGTGGCCCGGCGTGTGCCCCGGACAATGTAACACCTGTAAAGTTACATTCCCGATACTGATGGTATCGCCTTCGCTCAGCCAACGATCCGGCGTCAGTGGCTGACACTCATCAAGACCAAACATGCGGCTTTGTGCCGGCAAGCCCTGTAGCCAGAACTCATCTTCTTTTTCCGGGCCAAGTACCGGCACGCCATAATGTTGCGCCAGTTCCGCCGCGGCGCCAACGTGATCCAGATGACCATGCGTCAACAGAATTTGCATTAGCGTCAAACCACTGGCATCCACTTCCTGTTTGATTTTTTCTGCATCGCCGCCAGGATCGACCAGCGCAGCCAGGCGAGTTTGCTCACACCAGATCAATGAACAGTTCTGGGAGAATGCGGTGACCGGAATAATACGATAATTCATACTGCCCCTGTTTCGTTAAGCGATTGTTACCAGTGCCGTGCTGGCCCGGTATCAATATGCACAAAGTTACTGCGTGGGTAATATCCTACACCACCTGCGCGCATAGATAACGCGGCTTTGCGAATATTGCTTAATGCGATACCTTCAATATGAAAATCCATTGCCTGGCCTTTAGTGTGATAGCTTTTCTTCGCTACCCCACGGCTATGAGCGCGTAATTCATTATTGGTATCAATGGAGCGATAACCGGAAATCAGTTGCACCGGTTTGCGGGTGCCCAGCAGACCTTGTAGGCGATATAACTGGTCGAATAATCCAGGGTCGATGGACTTTATTTTGTTCGCGCGGAAATCACGGAAAAAATGGTTTAGTTTAGCCAATTCTTCCTGAATATAGCCTCTGCCATCGAAAAACTCCGCTTTAATTGACTCTCCGGTATGGAGATTATTAAGTGTCAAGATACGCGGTCGTGGGGTAGAGAGCGTCGCAAATGCAGGTGTCGGCAAGATGGCGGCACTCAGTGCAACGCCACCAAGCGCCAGCAGTTTGCGGCGATTAGCGTCGAATTTGTCCATGATAATCAAGTCTACAGGTCAATGTTATCGTTTATATGCACTTCTGGCGCACAAGAGGCACCTTAACCGCCCATAAAGCAGACGTCAAGATGCTGTATGGGT
>NZ_BBMY01000033.1 GCF_000759775.1 Escherichia albertii NBRC 107761 = DSM 17582 | reverse complement strand
CGACCAAAGGTAACGAGGTAACAACCATGCGAGTGTTGAAGTTCGGCGGTACATCAGTGGCAAATGCAGAACGTTTTCTGCGGGTTGCCGATATTCTGGAGAGCAATGCCAGGCAGGGGCAGGTGGCGACCGTCCTCTCTGCCCCCGCCAAAATCACCAACCATCTGGTGGCGATGATTGAAAAAACCATTAGCGGCCAGGATGCTTTACCCAATATCAGCGATGCCGAACGTATTTTTGCCGAACTTCTGACTGGACTCGCCGACGCCCAGCCGGGATTTCCACTGGCGCAACTGAAAACTTTCGTCGATCTGGAATTCGCTCAAATAAAACATGTTCTGCATGGCATCAGCCTGTTAGGGCAGTGCCCGGATAGCATTAATGCCGCGCTGATTTGCCGTGGCGAAAAAATGTCGATTGCCATTATGGCGGGTGTGCTGGAAGCGCGTGGCCACAACGTTACGGTTATCGATCCAGTTGAAAAACTGTTGGCAGTTGGTCATTACCTCGAATCCACCGTTGATATTACTGAGTCTACCCGCCGTATTGCCGCAAGTCGCATTCCTGCTGACCACATGGTGCTGATGGCCGGTTTCACCGCCGGTAACGAAAAAGGCGAACTGGTGGTGCTGGGGCGTAACGGTTCTGACTACTCTGCAGCCGTACTGGCAGCTTGTTTACGCGCCGATTGTTGTGAGATCTGGACTGACGTTGATGGCGTTTATACCTGTGACCCGCGTCAGGTGCCCGATGCGAGGTTGTTGAAGTCGATGTCCTACCAGGAAGCGATGGAGCTTTCCTACTTCGGCGCTAAAGTTCTTCACCCCCGCACCATTACCCCCATCGCCCAGTTCCAGATCCCTTGCCTGATAAAAAATACCGGAAACCCTCAAGCGCCGGGTACGCTCATTGGCGCCAGTCGTGATGAAGATGAGTTGCCGGTGAAGGGAATTTCCAACCTGAATAACATGGCGATGTTCAGCGTTTCCGGTCCGGGAATGAAAGGAATGGTCGGCATGGCGGCGCGCGTCTTTGCAGCGATGTCACGCGCCCGTATTTCAGTGGTGCTGATTACGCAATCGTCTTCCGAATACAGCATCAGTTTCTGCGTACCACAAAGCGACTGTGTGCGAGCTGAACGGGCGATGCAGGAAGAGTTCTATCTTGAACTGAAAGAAGGTCTGCTGGAGCCGCTGGCAGTCACTGAACGGCTGGCGATTATCTCAGTAGTGGGCGATGGTATGCGTACGTTGCGTGGCATCTCAGCGAAATTTTTTGCTGCGCTGGCGTGCGCTAATATCAATATTGTTGCCATTGCTCAGGGATCTTCCGAACGTTCTATCTCCGTAGTGGTAAATAACGATGACGCAACTACTGGTGTGCGCGTTACCCACCAGATGCTATTCAATACCGATCAGGTTATTGAAGTGTTTGTCATTGGCGTCGGTGGCGTGGGCGGGGCGTTGCTGGAGCAACTGAAGCGTCAGCAAAGCTGGCTTAAGAACAAGCATATCGACTTACGCGTTTGCGGCGTCGCCAACTCGAAGGCGTTGCTGACTAATGTACATGGCCTCAATCTGGAAAACTGGCAGGAAGAGCTTGCACAAGCCAAAGAGCCGTTTAACCTTGGGCGCTTAATTCGCCTGGTGAAAGAATATCATTTGTTGAACCCGGTCATTGTTGACTGCACCTCCAGCCAGGCAGTGGCGGATCAATATGCCGACTTCCTGCGCGAAGGTTTCCACGTTGTTACGCCGAACAAAAAGGCCAACACCTCGTCGATGGATTACTACCATCTGTTGCGTCATGCGGCGGAAAAGTCGCGGCGTAAATTCCTCTACGACACCAACGTCGGCGCGGGATTGCCGGTTATTGAGAACCTGCAAAACTTGCTCAGTGCTGGCGATGAATTGATGAAATTCTCCGGCATTCTTTCGGGCTCGCTCTCATTTATCTTCGGTAAATTAGATGAAGGTATGAGTTTCTCTGAAGCGACCGCTCTGGCCCGGGAAATGGGCTATACCGAACCGGACCCGCGAGATGATCTTTCCGGTATGGATGTGGCGCGCAAATTGTTGATTCTCGCCCGTGAAACCGGGCGGGAGCTGGAGCTGTCGGATATCGAGATTGAACCTGTGCTGCCAGCCGACTTTAACGCGGAAGGTGATGTTGCGGCATTTATGGCGAATCTGGTGCGACTGGATGCTCTCTTTGCCGCGCGCGTGGCAAAGGCGCGCGATGAAGGCAAAGTATTGCGCTATGTTGGCAATATTGATGAAGATGGCGTCTGTCGCGTGAAGATTGCTGAAGTCGACGGTAACGATCCGCTGTTTAAAGTGAAAAACGGCGAAAACGCATTGGCCTTCTATAGTCACTATTATCAGCCGCTGCCGCTGGTTCTCCGCGGTTATGGCGCGGGCAATGACGTTACGGCTGCCGGCGTCTTTGCCGATCTGCTACGCACTCTTTCATGGAAGTTAGGAGTCTGACATGGTTAAAGTTTATGCTCCGGCGTCCAGTGCCAATATGAGCGTCGGGTTTGATGTGCTTGGAGCGGCAGTGACGCCTGTTGATGGTTCCTTGTTGGGAGATGTCGTGACGGTTGAAGCGGCAGAGCATTTCAGCCTCAATAACCTCGGACGGTTTGCCGATAAGCTGCCGTCGTCCCCACGAGAAAATATCGTTTATCAGTGCTGGGAACGTTTTTGCCAGGAACTGGGTAAGCAAATTCCGGTGGCGATGACTCTGGAAAAGAATATGCCGATCGGTTCTGGCTTAGGTTCCAGCGCCTGTTCGGTGGTCGCGGCGCTGGTGGCGATGAATGAACACTGCGGTAAGCCGCTCGATGATATCCGCCTGCTGGCCTTGATGGGCGAGCTGGAAGGGCGTATCTCCGGCAGCATTCATTACGACAACGTGGCACCGTGTTTTCTTGGCGGTATGCAGTTGATGATCGAAGAAAACGGCATCATCAGTCAGCAGGTACCAGGGTTTGATGAGTGGCTATGGGTGTTGGCGTATCCGGGAATTAAAGTCTCGACGGCAGAAGCGCGGGCCATTTTACCGGCGCAGTATCGCCGCCAGGATTGCATTGCTCATGGGCGGCATCTGGCGGGCTTCATTCATGCCTGCTATTCCCGCCAGCCTGAACTTGCCGCGAAGCTGATGAAAGATGTTATCGCGGAACCGTATCGTGAGCGTTTGTTGCCGGGCTTCAGGCAGGCACGGCAGGCGGTAGCGGAAATTGGCGCGGTGGCGAGTGGTATCTCCGGCTCAGGCCCGACGTTGTTCGCACTGTGTGACAAACCGGATACCGCCCGGCGCGTTGCTGATTGGCTGGGTAATAACTACCTGCAAAATCAGGAAGGTTTTGTTCATATTTGCCGGCTGGATACGGCGGGCGCACGAGTACTGGAAAACTAAATGAAACTCTATAATCTGAAAGATCACAACGAGCAGGTCAGCTTTGCGCAAGCCGTAACTCAGGGATTGGGCAAAAATCAGGGGCTGTTTTTTCCGCACGACCTACCGGAATTCAGCCTGACTGAAATTGATGAGATGCTGAAGCTGGATTTTGTCACCCGCAGCGCAAAGATCCTCTCCGCGTTTATTGGTGATGAGATCCCGCAGAACGTACTGGAAGAGCGCGTACGCGCGGCGTTTGCGTTCCCGGCTCCAGTTGCCAAAGTTGAAGGCGACATCGGTTGTCTGGAGCTGTTTCACGGACCGACGCTGGCATTTAAAGATTTCGGCGGTCGCTTTATGGCGCAAGTGCTGACCCATATTGCGGGCGATAAGCCCGTGACCATTCTGACTGCGACTTCCGGCGATACCGGAGCGGCAGTAGCTCACGCTTTCTACGGTTTACCGAACGTTAACGTGGTCATCCTTTATCCGCGCGGCAAAATCAGCCCACTGCAAGAAAAACTGTTTTGTACGCTGGGGGGCAACATTGAAACCGTTGCTATCGACGGCGATTTCGATGTCTGTCAGGCGCTGGTGAAGCAGGCCTTTGATGATGAGGAACTGAAAGTAACGCTGGGGCTGAACTCCGCTAACTCTATCAACATCAGCCGCTTACTGGCGCAGATTTGCTATTACTTTGAGGCTGTAGCGCAGTTGCCGCAGGAAGCACGTAACCAGTTGGTTGTCTCGGTGCCGAGCGGAAACTTCGGTGATTTGACGGCGGGGCTGCTGGCAAAATCACTCGGTTTACCGGTGAAGCGTTTTATCGCTGCCACTAACGTTAACGATACGGTGCCTCGTTTTCTCCGCGATGGGAAGTGGTCACCAAAAGCGACTCAGGCAACGTTATCCAATGCGATGGATGTTAGCCAGCCAAACAACTGGCCGCGCGTGGAAGAGTTGTTCCGCCGCAAAATCTGGCAACTTAAAGAGCTGGGGTATGCCGCGGTGGATGATGAAACCACTCAACAGACAATGCGCGAGTTAAAAGTGCTGGGATATATCTCGGAACCGCACGCTGCCGTAGCTTACCGTGCGTTGCGCGATCAGTTGCATCCTGGCGAATACGGCCTGTTCCTCGGCACCGCACATCCGGCGAAATTTAAAGAGAGCGTGGAAGCGATTCTCGGTGAAACGCTCGAACTGCCAAAAGAACTGGCAGAACGTGCTGATTTGCCATTACTTTCGCATAACCTTCCCGCCGATTTCGCTGCGCTGCGTAAACTGATGATGAATCATCAGTAATATCTATTGATTATCTAAAAAAGCCGGGCTTGCGTTTATGCAGTCCGGCTTTTTTGTGGAGAAAATATGGAGAAAATCGACAGGGAAAAAGGAGAAATTCTCAATAAATGCGGTAAGTTAGAGATTAGGATTGCAGAGGATAACAACGATCGTTCTCTTACCGTAATCTCCTTATATCGACCCATAACGGGCAATGATAAAAGGAGTAACCTGTGAAAAAGATGCAATCCATTGTTCTCGCACTTTCCCTGGTTCTGGTCGCTCCCATGGCAGTGCAGGCTGCGGAAATTACGTTAGTCCCGTCAGTAAAATTACAGATTGGCGATCGTGATAATCGCGGCTATTACTGGGATGGCGGTCACTGGCGGGACCATGGCTGGTGGAACAAACATTATGAGTGGCGAGGTAATCGCTGGCACCCACATGGGCCGCCGCCACCGCCGCGTCACCATAAGAAAGCGCATCATGATCATCACGGTGGTCATGGTGCAGGCAAACATCACCGCTAAATGACAAATGCCGGGTAACAATCCGGCATTCAGCGCCTGATGCGACGCTGGCGCGTCTTATCAGGCCTACGTGAATTCTGCAATATATTGAATCTGCATACTTTTGTAGACCGGATAAGGCGTTCACGCCGCATCCGGCATTGACTACAAACTTAACGTAGTTCGTAACGTTTAAACACCAGTTCGTCATTGCTGGACGAGGCTTCGTCAAAGAAATAGCCTTCGCTATTAAAGCCAGTCAGTTGTTCTGGTTTGGTCAGGCGATTTTCAATAATAAAACGGCTCATCAGGCCGCGCGCTTTTTTGGCATAAAAACTAATAACTTTGAACTTGCCGTTTTTCTCATCGAGGAAAACCGGCTTAATAATCTCAGCATTCAGTTTCTTTGGTTTAACCGACTTAAAATACTCATCTGACGCCAGATTAATCACTACGCGATCGCCTTGCGCTTCGAGCGCCTCGTTCAGCTTGTTGGTGATGATATCGCCCCAGAACTGGTACAAATCTTTTCCTCTGGCGTTCTCAAGACGGATCCCCATTTCCAGACGATAAGGCTGCATTAAATCGAGTGGGCGCAGTACGCCGTACAGGCCGGAAAGCATCCGCAAATGCTGTTGGGCAAAATCGAAATCGTCTTCGTTGAAGGTTTCGGCCTGCAAACCGGTGTAGACATCACCTTTAAACGCCAGAATTGCCTGGCGGGCATTCTCCGGCGTGAAATCTGGCTGCCAGTCATGAAAGCGGGCGGCGTTGAGACCTGCCAGTTTGTCACTGATGCGCATTAGCGTGCTAATTTGCGGAGGCGTCAGTTTTCGCGCTTCATGAATCAGTTGCTGGGTGTTGTCTAACAGCTCTGGCAGCGTATAGCGCGTAGTGGCTAACGGGCTTTGGTAATCAAGCGTTTTTGCAGGTGAAATTAATATCAGCATATCCAGTCCTTGCAGGAAATTTACTGCGACTGTAGCAAAAAAAGTGGATGAATTGATCGATAGTTGTGATTACTCCCGTGAAACATCATCCCATGCGTCAGGGGAGAGCTGGCGACTGATATCTGGATAGCGCAGGGGATCAAATACCGGGCGCACTCCAAGCTTACGCTGGCGTAGATAATCGCTGGCAATGGTATGAACCACCGGAGAGAGCAGTAAAATCGCGGTCAGATTAGTGATAGCCATACACGCCATAATAATATCAGCCAGTTGCCACATTAGAGGAAGGCTAAGTAGCGTGCTGCCAATTACCGTAGCAAAGGTGCAGATACGCAGGCACCAGAGCGCTTTGGGATTGTTCAGGCGTAAAAAAAAGAGGTTATTTTCGGCATAAATGTAGTTGGCGACGATAGAACTGAAGGCGAACAGAATAATCACTACTGTGACAAACTCCGCTCCCCATGGCCCCATTAATACCCGCATCGCTTTCTGGATAAGCTGAATACCTTCCAGAGGCATGTAGGTTACGCCGTTTCCGGCCAGCAATATCAGCATGGCGCTTGCCGTACAGATGACCAGCGTGTCGATAAAAATGCCGATCATCTGGACAATCCCCTGCGCCGCCGGATGCGGAGGCCAGGAAGCTGCTGCCGCGGCCGCGTTTGGCGTAGAACCCATCCCCGCTTCATTGGAAAACATACTGCGCTGAAAGCCGTTAGTAATCGCCTGACTTAGGGTATATCCCGCCGCGCCGCCAGCCGTTTCCTGCCAGCCAAAGGCACTCTCAAAAATGGATAAAATGATGTGAGGAAGCTGCCCAATGTGCATTGCGCAAATAACCAGACTGGTGAGTACCCAGATTAATGCCATCATTGGGATAAACCATTGCATCAGTCTGGCGACGCCACAAATACCGCGGGTTATCACCAGTAAGGCGAAAGAGGCGAGTATGATGCCAGTTATCAATGGTGGAAAATTAAACGAAAAACTCAGGGCGCGGGCAACGGAGTTTGCCTGGACGCCGCTGAAAATTAAACCGTAAGCGATGAGCAGAAAGATAGCGAACAGCACTCCCATCCAGCGCATTCCAAGTCCGCGCGCCATATACCATGCCGGACCGCCGCGGAATTGCCCATTGGTATCGCGTTCTTTATAAAGCTGGGCGAGGGAGCATTCAGCAAAAGAGGTCGCCATGCCGATAAACGCGGCAACCCACATCCAGAAGACAGCTCCAGGTCCACCGGCGGTAATAGCCAGCGCAACACCAGCCAGATTACCGCTACCCACGCGCGCGGCAAGACTGGTACATAATGATTGAAAAGAAGTTAAACCGCCCGGTTGTGGATGAATGCTTATTTTCAGACTTTTGCCAAACTGGCGAATATAGCGAAATTGAACAAGCCCGGTGCGAAAAGTAAACCAGCAGCCTGCGCCAAAGAGCAGGTAAATCATCACCGAACCCCAGAGGACGCTGTTAATAAAGGAAAAAAAATCTGGCATGCATATCCCTCTTATCGCCGGTGCGCGATGACTTTCCTGTGTTAGCGTTACTCATTGATTAAGAATTATATACGACGGGCATGGATTAATAATGCTTGCGTAGCATACATGGAATTTTGTTTAAGAATGGCGAGCAATATCAACGCAGTGTCAGAAATCCGAAACAGTCTTGCCTGTTGCTAACCCTCTCGTCGGCGGTTGCGCTGTCGTTGCGTCGTGATATCATCAGGGCAGACCGGTTACATCCCCCCTAACAAGCTGTTTAAAGAGAAATACTATTATGACGGACAAATTGACCTCCCTTCGTCAGTACACCACTGTAGTGGCCGACACTGGGGACATCGCGGCAATGAAGCTGTATCAACCGCAGGATGCGACAACCAACCCTTCTCTCATTCTTAACGCAGCGCAAATCCCGGAATACCGTAAGTTGATTGATGATGCTGTTGCCTGGGCGAAACAGCAGAGCAACGATCGCGCACAGCAGATCGTTGATGCCACTGATAAGCTGGCGGTGAACATTGGCCTGGAAATTCTGAAACTGGTTCCGGGTCGTATTTCAACTGAAGTTGATGCGCGTCTTTCCTATGATACTGAAGCGTCAATTGCGAAAGCAAAACGCCTGATTAAACTCTACAACGATGCTGGCATCAGCAACGATCGTATTCTGATTAAACTGGCGTCTACCTGGCAGGGCATCCGTGCTGCAGAACAACTGGAGAAAGAAGGTATCAACTGTAACCTGACTCTGCTGTTCTCATTCGCTCAGGCGCGCGCTTGTGCAGAAGCCGGCGTGTTCCTGATCTCTCCATTTGTTGGACGTATTCTTGACTGGTACAAAGCAAATACCGATAAGAAAGAATATGCTCCGGCAGAAGATCCGGGCGTGATTTCCGTGTCGGAAATCTACCAGTATTACAAAGAGCATGGTTATGAAACTGTGGTTATGGGCGCAAGCTTCCGTAACATCGGCGAAATTCTGGAACTGGCAGGCTGCGACCGCCTGACTATCGCACCGGCACTGCTGAAAGAGCTGGCTGAGAGCGAAGGTGTTGTTGAACGTAAACTGTCTTACACCGGCGAAGTGAAAGCGCGTCCGGCTCGTATCACCGAGTCCGAGTTCTTGTGGCAGCATAACCAGGATCCGATGGCAGTAGATAAACTGGCGGAAGGTATCCGTAAGTTTGCTGTTGACCAGGAAAAACTGGAAAAAATGATCGGCGATCTGCTGTAATCATTCTTAGCGTGACCGGGAAGTCGGTCACGCTACCTCTTCTGAAGCCTGTCTGTCACTCTCTTCGCAGTGTATCATTCTGTTTAACGAGACTGTTTAAACGGAAAAATCGTGATGAATACTTTACGTATTGGCTTAGTTTCCATCTCTGATCGCGCATCCAGCGGCGTTTATCAGGATAAAGGCATTCCTGCGCTGGAAGAATGGCTGACATCGGCACTGACCACGCCATTTGAACTGGAAACCCGCTTAATCCCCGATGAGCAAGCGATCATTGAGCAAACGTTGTGTGAGCTGGTAGATGAAATGAGTTGTCATCTGGTGCTCACAACGGGCGGAACTGGTCCGGCGCGTCGTGATGTGACGCCTGATGCGACGCTGGCAGTGGCCGATCGCGAGATGCCGGGATTTGGTGAACAGATGCGCCAGATTAGCCTGCATTTTGTACCAACCGCGATCCTTTCGCGCCAGGTGGGGGTTATTCGTAAACAGGCATTGATCCTTAATTTGCCTGGTCAGCCGAAATCCATTAAAGAGACGCTGGAAGGGGTGAAGAACGCCGAAGGTAACGTTGTGGTGCACGGTATTTTTGCCAGCGTACCTTACTGTATTCAGTTGCTGGAAGGACCATACGTTGAAACGGCACCGGAAGTGGTTGCGGCATTCAGACCAAAGAGCGCAAGACGAGAAGTTAGCGAATAAAAAATCTCCCCATGCGGGGGACGCTGATACTGATGACAAACATAAAATTGCCTGATGCGCTACGCTTATCAGGCCTACGTGATTTCTACAATATATTGAATTTGCATGACTATGTAGGCCGGATAAGGCGTTCACGCCGCATCCGGCATGAATAAAGCGCACGTTATTAACAATCTGAGCTCCCCCTGAGCGGGGGAGCTCAAACAATTAGTGGGATTCACCAATCGGCAGAACGGTGCGGCCAAACTGCTCGTTCAGCACTTCCCCCATCGCCAGATAGATTGCGCTGGCGCCGCAGATCAGACCAATCCAACCTGCAAAGTGGATGATCGCTTCGTTACCGGCAATGTTACCGATAGCCAGCAGAGCAAATAGCACGGTCAGGCTGAAGAAAACGAATTGCAGAACGCGCGCGCTTTTCAACGTACCAAAGAACATAAACAGCGTAAATACGCCCCACAGTCCCAGATAAACACCGAGGAACTGCGCATTTGGCGCGTCGGTCAGACCCATTTTTGGCATCAACAAAATAGCAACCAGCGTCAGCCAGAAAGAACCGTAGGAGGTAAAGGCGGTTAAACCGAACGTGTTGCCTTTTTTATATTCCAGCAGACCAGCAAAGATTTGCGCGATGCCGCCGTAGAAGATGCCCATGGCAAGAATAATACCGTCCAGAGCAAAATAACCCACGTTGTGCAGGTTAAGCAGAATGGTGGTCATGCCGAAGCCCATCAGGCCCAGCGGTGCCGGATTAGCCAACTTAGTGTTGCCCATAATTCCTCAAAATCATCATTGAATGAATGGTGAAATAATTTCCCTGAATAACTGTAGTGATTTCAGGGCGCGGCATAATAATCAGCCGATGGGGCAGTGTCTACGATCTTTTGAGGGGAAAATAAAAATTTTCCCCGGTGTCCGGTATTAGACCTGAGTGGCGATAACCATCCGGCGCAGGCAGGCAATTTGCAACACGGCAGGAATAGTGACGCGGTAAGCGCTACCGCTAATGGCTTTAACACCGTTTAAGGCTGCACCGACCGGGCCGCCAAGGCCCGCGCCACGCAGCAGACCATGTCCAAGCACACTCATTGCCGCGTGGGTACGCAAAATGCGGGTCAGTTGGCTGGAAAGCAGATGTGATACGCCTTTTGCCAGCAGTTTGTCTTTCATCAGTAATGGCAGCAGTTCTTCCAGCTCATTAACCCTTGCATCGACCGCTTGCAGAAATTCCTGCTTATGTCCCTCATCCATTTTCTTCCAGGTATTGCGCAGAAATTGTTCGAGTAACTGTTGTTCAATTTCAAAGGTGGACATCTCTTTATCGGCTTTCAGTTTCAGCCGTTTTGAGACATCCAACAAAATGACCCGGTACAATTTACCGTGTCCGCGAAGTTTATTGGCGATGCTATCACCGCCAAAATGTTGTAATTCTCCGGCAATCAACTGCCAGTTGCGGCGATGTTGCTCGGGATGTCCTTCCATCGATTTAAACAATTCGTTGCGCATCAACACGCTGGACAGACGAGTTTTACCTTTATCGTTATGAGTAAGTAATCGGGCGAAGTTTGCCAACTGTTCTTCGCTGCAATGTTGTAGAAAATCTAAATCTGAGTCATGTAGGTAGTTGACGTTCATGTCATTGTGGCTTCTGTATTAAAAGGTTAGTCGTCGCCGAGAACTTTCAGCGTGGCCATATCGGACGAATTTACCGTATGACCGGAAAAGGTGATTTTTGACACGCAGCGTTTGTTGTCGTTGTCGCTGTTGATGTTGATCCAGTTGGTTGTTTGCCCCTCTTTGATTTCAGAAGGCACGCTCAGGCTTTGGCTGGCGCTACGGGCGGCTTTGAAATAAACCGATGCACCGCTCAGCTGTAAATCACCGTGATCAGCGGTGAGTTGTATACGTTTAACAACGCGGCAAACAGGCATCTTTAGTGCCAGATCGTTGGTTTCGTTACGTGGCATGGCAATAACGCCGAGTATTTTATGGTTATTGGCCTGTGCGGTATTGCACAACATCAGGCCAAGCGCCAGACAGGTGGAAATCTTCAACGCGGATTTCATGAGAGATTCTCTTAGCGGAGAGCGGTAGGGGAATGAATGGTCCATTTTACCGCTGGCAGGAAAAATATTCAGGCGCGTAATCTTTTCTTTTTATTACAATTTTTCCATGAATATAAAAGCGTTAATTATCTATTTTGTGAATGCAATAATTCCCTGTTTCTTCACCTTTTCCTGCATATCGCGAAGTTTCTGCGTAAAAGCACAAAAAATTTTTGCATCTCCCCCTTGATGACGTGGGTTACGACCCCATTTAGTAGTCAACCGCAGTGAGTGAGTCTGCAAAAAAATGAAATTGGGCAGTTGAAACCAGATGTTTCGCCCCTATTACAGACTCACAACCACATGATGACCGAATATATAGTGGAGACGTTTAGATGGGTAAAATTATTGGTATCGACCTGGGTACTACCAACTCTTGTGTAGCGATTATGGATGGCACCACTCCTCGTGTGCTGGAGAACGCCGAAGGCGATCGCACCACGCCTTCTATCATTGCCTATACCCAGGATGGTGAAACTCTGGTTGGTCAGCCGGCTAAACGTCAGGCAGTGACGAACCCGCAAAACACCCTGTTTGCGATTAAACGCCTGATTGGCCGCCGCTTCCAGGACGAAGAAGTACAGCGTGATGTTTCCATCATGCCGTTCAAAATTATTGCAGCCGATAACGGCGACGCATGGGTCGAAGTTAAAGGCCAGAAAATGGCACCGCCGCAGATTTCTGCTGAAGTGCTGAAAAAAATGAAGAAAACTGCGGAAGATTACCTGGGCGAACCGGTAACTGAAGCTGTTATCACCGTACCGGCATACTTTAACGATGCTCAGCGTCAGGCAACCAAAGACGCAGGTCGTATCGCTGGTCTGGAAGTAAAACGTATCATCAACGAACCGACCGCTGCTGCACTGGCTTATGGTCTGGACAAAGGTACTGGCAACCGTACTATCGCGGTTTATGACCTGGGTGGTGGTACTTTCGATATTTCTATTATCGAAATCGACGAAGTTGATGGCGAAAAAACCTTCGAAGTTCTGGCAACCAACGGTGATACCCACCTGGGTGGTGAAGACTTCGACAGCCGTCTGATCAACTACCTGGTTGAAGAATTCAAGAAAGATCAGGGCATTGACCTGCGTAATGATCCGCTGGCAATGCAGCGCCTGAAAGAAGCGGCAGAAAAAGCGAAAATCGAACTGTCTTCCGCTCAGCAGACCGACGTTAACCTGCCGTACATCACTGCAGACGCGACCGGTCCGAAACACATGAACATCAAAGTGACTCGCGCAAAACTGGAAAGCTTGGTGGAAGACCTGGTGAACCGTTCCATCGAGCCGCTGAAAGTTGCACTGCAGGACGCTGGCCTGTCCGTATCTGATATCGACGACGTTATCCTCGTTGGTGGTCAGACTCGTATGCCAATGGTTCAGAAGAAAGTTGCTGAGTTCTTTGGTAAAGAGCCGCGTAAAGACGTTAACCCAGACGAAGCTGTAGCCATCGGTGCTGCTGTTCAGGGGGGGGTTCTGACTGGTGACGTAAAAGACGTACTGCTGCTGGACGTTACCCCGCTGTCTCTGGGTATCGAAACCATGGGCGGTGTAATGACGACGCTTATCGCGAAAAACACCACTATCCCGACCAAGCACAGCCAGGTGTTCTCTACCGCTGAAGACAACCAGTCCGCGGTAACTATCCACGTGCTGCAGGGTGAACGTAAACGTGCGGCTGATAACAAATCTCTGGGTCAGTTCAACCTGGATGGTATCAACCCGGCACCGCGCGGCATGCCGCAGATCGAAGTGACCTTCGATATCGATGCTGACGGTATCCTGCACGTTTCCGCGAAAGATAAAAACAGCGGTAAAGAGCAGAAGATCACCATCAAGGCTTCTTCTGGTCTGAACGAAGATGAAATCCAGAAAATGGTACGTGACGCGGAAGCGAACGCCGAAGCTGACCGTAAGTTTGAAGAGCTGGTACAGACCCGTAACCAGGGCGACCATCTGCTGCACAGCACCCGTAAGCAGGTTGAAGAAGCAGGCGACAAACTGCCGGCTGACGACAAAACTGCTATCGAATCTGCGCTGACTGCACTGGAAACCGCTCTGAAAGGTGAAGACAAAGCCGCTATCGAAGCGAAAATGCAGGAACTGGCGCAGGTTTCTCAGAAACTGATGGAAATCGCCCAGCAGCAACATGCCCAGCAGCAGACTGCCGGTGCTGATACTTCTGCAAACAACGCGAAAGATGACGATGTTGTCGACGCCGAGTTTGAAGAAGTCAAAGACAAAAAATAATCGCTCTATAAACGGGTAATTATACTGACACGGGCGAAGGGGATTTTCCTCTCCGCCCGTGCATTCATCCAGGGGCAAATAAAAAGAGATGGCTAAGCAAGACTATTACGAGATTTTAGGCGTTTCCAAATCAGCGGAAGAGCGTGAAATCAAAAAGGCCTACAAACGCCTGGCCATGAAATATCACCCGGACCGTAACCAGGGTGATAAAGAGGCCGAAGCGAAATTTAAAGAGATCAAGGAAGCTTATGAAGTTCTGACCGATTCGCAAAAACGCGCGGCATACGATCAGTATGGTCATGCGGCGTTTGAGCAAGGCGGCATGGGCGGCGGCGGTTTTGGCGGCGGCGCAGACTTCAGCGATATTTTTGGTGACGTTTTCGGCGATATTTTTGGCGGCGGACGTGGTCGTCAACGTGCGGCACGTGGTGCTGATTTACGCTATAACATGGAGCTCACCCTCGAAGAAGCTGTACGTGGCGTGACCAAAGAGATCCGCATTCCGACTCTGGAAGAGTGTGATGTTTGCCACGGTAGCGGTGCAAAACCAGGCACGCAGCCGCAGACCTGTCCGACCTGTCATGGTTCTGGTCAGGTGCAGATGCGCCAGGGTTTCTTCGCCGTACAGCAGACCTGTCCACACTGTCAGGGCCGCGGTACGCTGATCAAAGATCCGTGCAACAAATGTCATGGTCATGGTCGTGTTGAGCGCAGTAAAACGCTGTCCGTTAAAATCCCGGCAGGGGTGGATACAGGTGACCGCATCCGTCTTGCGGGCGAAGGTGAAGCGGGCGAACACGGCGCACCAGCAGGCGATTTGTATGTTCAGGTTCAGGTTAAACAGCACCCGATTTTCGAGCGTGAAGGCAACAACCTGTATTGCGAAGTACCAATCAACTTTGCTATGGCTGCACTTGGCGGCGAAATCGAAGTCCCGACCCTTGATGGTCGCGTCAAACTGAAAGTGCCTGGCGAAACCCAGACCGGCAAGCTGTTCCGTATGCGCGGTAAAGGCGTGAAGTCTGTCCGTGGCGGCGCACAGGGCGATCTGCTGTGTCGCGTAGTTGTCGAAACACCGGTAGGCCTGAACGAGAAGCAGAAACAGCTGTTACAAGAGCTGCAAGAAAGCTTCGGTGGCCCAACCGGCGAACACAACAGCCCGCGTTCGAAGAGCTTCTTTGATGGCGTGAAGAAGTTTTTCGACGATCTGACTCGCTAACCTCCCCAAAAGCCTGCCCGTGGGCAGGCCAGGGTAAAAATAGGGTGCGTTGAAGATATGCGAGCGAGCACCTGTAAAGTGGCGGGGATCACTCCCCGCCGTTGCTCTTACTCGGATTCGTAAGCCGTGAAAACAGCAACCTCCGTCTGGCCAGTTCGGATGTGAACCTCACAGAGGTCTTTTCTCGTTACCAGCGTCGCCACTACGGCGGTGATACAGATGACGATCAGGGCGACAATCATCGCCTTATGCTGCTTCATTGCTCTCTTCTCCTTGACCTTACGGTCAGTAAGAGGCACTCTACATGTGTTCTGCATATAGGGGGCCTCGGGTTGATGGTAAAATATCACTCGGGGCTTTTCTCTATCTGCCATCCAGCTAATGCCTGAGACAGACAGCCTCAAGCACCCGCCGTTATTATACTTCGCATTTAATTAACTTCTGTTTTATCAATTATTTTTCTGAAGACGTCTCGCATTTTTGTAGAGTTAATTTTTAGCGTATCACTGATTTTAACTTCCTGATGTCTTTTAATTTACAAAAAGGAGCGTGTAAAACAAATCTTAAATTTATGCTGTACCTGAATGGAGAGTTATTACTTGAGGACGTAATTGCTTTCACTAATGATAAATACGCAATACTGAAACTGAATTGTCATTTCATGATTAAAATATGCCTATAAATCAAAGGGTGATTTAAAAAATAGACACATTTTTTGAAACACGATAGTTCTTCACTTGATTGCAAAAGTATTCTGCGATCTCCATCACGCTTCAACTCCTGGCTTTAAATATACTTTCCTGGTTGTTCTTAATAAAAATGAATTATCTGATGTATTAGTTTCGATGGAATCATAAAAACAATGAATGGAGAATATTTTATATGTCAGCCAGAAGACGAGTTCTTATTGCATGTGCCCTGACAACGGCTATCTACCATTTCCCGGCATATTCTTCATTAGAATATAAAGGCGCTTTCGGCTCAATAAATGCGGGTTATGCCGACTGGAATAGCGGATTTGTAAACACCCATCGTGGTGAAGTATGGAAAGTGACTGCGGACTTTGGGGTTAACTTCAAAGAAGCAGAGTTTTACTCCTTTTATGAAAGTAATGTGCTTAACCATGCTGTAGCAGGGCGAAATCATACGGTTTCTGCAATGACGCATGTCAGACTCTTTGACTCCGATATGACATTCTTTGGCAAGATTTATGGCCAATGGGATAACTCATGGAGTGACGATCTGGATATGTTTTACGGTTTAGGCTACCTCGGCTGGAATGGTGAATGGGGATTTTTAAACCGTATATTGGATTACATAACCAATCTGGAGACTATGTATCAGCTAAATATGGTCAAACGAATGGCTGGAATGGTTATGTTGTTGGCTGGACAGCAGTATTACCTTTTACGTTATTTGACGAGAAATTTGTTTTATCTAACTGGAATGAAATAGAACTGGACAGAAATGATGCCTATACGGAGCAACAATTTGGCCGTAATGGGCTGAATGGCGGTTTAACATTAGCCTGGAAATTTTATCCTCGTTGGAAAGCCAGTGTGACGTGGCGTTATTTTGATAATAAATTGGGCTACGATGGTTTTGGCGATCAAATGATTTATATGCTTGGTTATGATTTCTAATTTTTTATCAGGGAATTATTATGAAGAAAACATTAATGGCCAGTTTGATCGGCCTTGCAGTTTGCACAGGAAATGTTTTTAACCCTGCGTTAGCAGCAGAAACTAAACAACCTAACTTAGTCATCATTATGGCTGATGATTTAGGCTATGGTGATTTGGCAACCTATGGTCATCAGATTGTTAAAACCCCTAATATCGACAGGCTTGCTCAGGAAGGGGTCAAATTTACTGACTACTATGCTCCTGCTCCCTTAAGTTCACCTTCACGCGCAGGGCTATTAACAGGCCGGATGCCATTTCGTACAGGTATTCGCTCATGGATCCCGGCGGGAAAAGATGTGGCGCTGGGGCGTAATGAATTAACCATTGCTAATTTGCTAAAAGCGCAAGGATACGACACGGCGATGATGGGTAAACTACATCTTAATGCTGGTGGCGATCGACTTGATCAGCCACAAGCTAAAGATATGGGTTTTGATTATTCGCTGGTCAATACGGCTGGATTTGTCACAGATGCGATGCTGGATAATGCTAAGGAGCGACCGCGTTATGGCATGGTCTACCCGACTGGCTGGCTGCGTAACGGGCAACCCACTCCGCGAGCCGATAAAATGAGCGGAGAGTATGTCAGTTCAGAAGTTGTCAATTGGTTGGATAATAAAAAGGATAGCAACCCTTTCTTCCTCTATGTCGCTTTTACTGAAGTACACAGCCCGCTGGCTTCGCCAAAACAGTACCTCGATATGTACTCACAATATATGAGTGCGTATCAGAAGCAGCATCCTGATTTATTTTATGGCGATTGGGCAGACAAACCCTGGCGTGGTACAGGGGAATATTATGCCAATATCAGTTATCTGGATGCACAGGTCGGAAAGGTACTGGATAAAATCAAAGCGATGGGTGAAGAAGACAACACAATCGTTATTTTTACCAGTGACAATGGCCCGGTCACACGTGAAGCACGTAAGGTCTATGAGCTGAACCTGGCAGGGGAAACGGATGGATTACGCGGTCGTAAAGATAATCTTTGGGAAGGCGGGATCCGTGTCCCGGCTATTATTAAATATGGTAAACATCTTCCACAGGGAATGGTTTCAGATACGCCTGTTTATGGTCTCGACTGGATGCCTACCCTGGCGAAAATGATGAATTTTAAACTGCCAGCCGATCGTACCTTCGATGGTGAATCATTAGTTCCTGTCCTTGAGAACAAAACGCTAAAACGTGAGAAGCCGCTAATCTTCGGAATTGACATGCCATTTCAGGATGATCCGACAGATGAATGGGCAATCCGTGATGGTGACTGGAAAATGATCATCGACCGTAATAATAAACCGAAGTATTTATACAACCTTAAAACCGATCGTTTTGAAACTATGAATCTGATAGGCAAAAAAGCAGATATTGAAAAACAAATGTATGGTAAATTCTTAAAATACAAATCTGATATTGATAATGATTCATTAATGAAAGCCCGAGGAGATAAACCAGAAGCGGTGACCTGGGGTTAATCTAATAATTATAACTAATGTGAAGTATGCCATTTAGGGCTGTGCCCGCCTGATTCAGTGCATGCACTGAATCAGGTTCTTTTCCTGGCAACCGGACTATCCTGAACAGACTGAAGAATACAAACATATGGCAACAATTCACAGGGAGTGGATATGTTTTTCAACGTAAATGTCGATTGCTGCAAAACACTGGGTTGTAAAAATCTGGGGGGGCTGAATAGCGTGGATTATGTTGCGCAGGGGAAAAATATTTTATGTCGGGAGTGTGGCTATTTGTTTCCAGTGATATCTGAACGCTCTCTGAATCTTTATCGTAATATCGTTAATCATTCATGGCGAGGCGTGATTCAACAGTGTCCTGCTTGCGGGAGCACATCTCTGAGAAAATATGGTTATTCAGCACAGGGCCAGCGAAGAATGTATTGTCATCATTGCGATAAAACATTTATTAGTCTGGAACATATAAATACAACTCCGCGGAGAACTCAACTGGCATTGATGATTGAGCAAGGCGTTTCACTTACAGATATCAGAAACTCATTATTGCTTAATAGTACCGGACTTAACCGTGAATTAATAAAATTAGCGCGGGAAGCAAATTATAAAGAAAGCCGGCAGTTCATCTCTGCTTTTGATATTTCCCTTAGTACCCGTGCCTTTCGTGTAAAGTATAATGGTAGCAATAACTATCTTTATATACTGGTTACCGCAGAAGAACAAAGCGGTAGAGTTGTTGCTATTTCAACCAATTACTCTCCACTTGCCGTAGAGCAACATTATCAATATACATCAAGCTATGAAGAACGTATGCCTCCCGGCACGCTGGTACATCACGTGCAACGCAAAGAGTTACTCACTATGCGGCGTGAAACATTATTTGATATTGATTATGGTCCTGCTGTTTTACATCAAAACGATCCAGGGATGTTGGTAAAGCCTGTACTTCCCGCTTATCGCCATTTTGAACTGGTCAGAATACTGACCCATGAGCACACCCTAAATGTTCAGCATTATCTTGATCAAGAGTGTTTCATATTAGGCGGCTGTTTGATGGCTAACCTTCAGGATATACGCCATGGTCGGTGCCATATTTCTTTTGTGAAAGAACGCGGGACTGCGCCAGTATGTCTGGAGGCCGTATCACGATTGTTTCTTAGCGGTGGTGTGCGAAACAATGTCTGGCGCGCATTTTCTACTCGTGACTATTCCATGGCTGTTTGCAACCTTACCGGGAGCAAGAAGATTAACGATATGAAACGAGCGACGTTGAAAAGCGCCAGTGGTTTTATAAATTACGTGGAACGTCATCCTTTTCTGCCATCGATAAACCGCATGTCACCAGCTAACGTTGCCTCAACGTTAGATTATCTGAAGCATCTCTGGAACAGACAACTGTCATAACCCGCGATTTAATGATGACTTTTCTGAATAAAACATCATGAAAACGTGACATTAGGCTATGATTAATTTTGCTTAAGATCACCTGCAACCCTTCCTGGTGATCAAAAAACCTCATCATTGTGGATGTCACTATCCTTTGAATGATTCGTAAAAAACGAGTAATTCCTACTATATAATCTGATTTTAACGATGATTCCTGCAGAGTAAGATAGTAAAAACGATCTATTCACCTTAAAGAGTAATAAAAAGTGAAACACCTGCATCGATTCTTTAGCAGTGATGCCTCGGGAGGCATTATTCTCATTATTGCCGCTGTTCTGGCGATGATTATGGCCAACAGCGGCGCAACCAGCGGATGGTATCATGACTTCCTTGAGACGCCAGTTCAGCTCCGGGTTGGTTCGCTTGAGATCAACAAAAACATGCTGTTATGGATAAATGACGCTCTGATGGCGGTATTTTTCCTGCTGGTCGGTCTGGAAGTTAAGCGTGAGTTAATGCAAGGTTCGTTGGCGAGTCTGCTTCAGGCTGCGTTTCCGGTTATCGCCGCCATCGGCGGGATGATCGTTCCGGCATTGCTCTATCTGGCCTTTAACTATGCCGATCCCATCACTCGCGAGGGATGGGCGATTCCGGCTGCAACTGATATCGCCTTTGCGCTGGGAGTCCTGGCACTGCTGGGAAGCCGTGTACCGTTGGCTCTGAAGATCTTCTTGATGGCGCTGGCGATTATCGACGATCTGGGCGCTATCATCATTATCGCCTTGTTCTACACGAATGATCTGTCAATGGCCTCGCTCGGCGTTGCGGCTGTCGCGATAGCCGTACTCGCCGCATTGAATATTTGTGGCGTACGCCGTACGGGAATTTATATTCTGGTTGGCGTGGTGCTGTGGACGGCGGTATTGAAGTCGGGAGTCCATGCAACGCTGGCAGGCGTCATTGTCGGCTTCTTTATTCCGTTGAAAGAGAAGCATGGGCGTTCCCCTGCTAAGCGTCTGGAGCATGTATTGCATCCGTGGGTGGCGTATCTGATTTTGCCTCTGTTTGCATTTGCTAATGCCGGTGTCTCTTTACAGGGGGTTACGCTGGATGGTCTGGCCTCCATTCTGCCGTTGGGGATTATCGCGGGGTTGCTGATTGGCAAGCCGCTGGGTATTAGCCTGTTCTGCTGGCTGGCGTTGCGTTTGAAAGTGGCGCATTTGCCGGAAGGAACGACTTACCCGCAAATTATGGCGGTTGGGATCCTGTGCGGTATCGGTTTTACTATGTCTATCTTTATTGCCAGCCTGGCCTTTGGTAGCGTAGATCCAGAACTGATTAACTGGGCAAAATTAGGCATTCTGGTGGGCTCGATCTCTTCGGCAGTAATTGGATATAGCTGGTTACGTGTTCGTTTACGTCCATCAGTTTGACAGGACTATGTACCGGGGAGCCATAAACGGCTCCCTTTTTATTCTTATCAGGGAGAGAAATGAGCATGTCTCATATCAATTACAACCACTTGTATTACTTCTGGCATGTCTACAAAGAAGGTTCCGTGGTTGGTGCAGCGGAAGCGCTTTATTTAACGCCACAAACCATCACCGGGCAAATCAGGGCGCTGGAAGAGCGTTTGCAAGGGAAATTATTTAAGCGCAAAGGACGGGGGCTGGAGCCCAGCGAATTGGGCGAACTGGTTTATCGCTATGCCGATAAAATGTTCACATTGAGCCAGGAAATGCTGGATATTGTGAATTATCGCAAAGAGTCCAATTTGCTGTTTGATGTTGGTGTGGCCGATGCGCTTTCCAAACGTTTGGTTAGTCGCGTGCTGAATGCCGCAGTGGTAGAAGGAGAGGCAATTCATCTTCGTTGCTTTGAATCTACCCACGAGATGCTACTGGAACAGTTAAGTCAGCATAAACTGGACATGATAATTTCCGATTGTCCGATAGACTCCACGCAGCAGGAAGGGCTGTTTTCCGTGAGAATTGGGGAATGCGGCGTGAGCTTCTGGTGTACAAATCCACCACCGGAAAAACCGTTCCCTGCTTGTCTGGAGGAACGGCGGTTATTGATTCCAGGGCGCCGCTCTATGCTGGGGCGCAAATTGCTTAACTGGTTCAACTCCCAGGGATTAAATGTCGAGATTCTTGGCGAGTTTGATGATGCCGCATTGATGAAAGCATTTGGTGCAATGCACAATGCGATTTTTGTGGCGCCGACGCTTTACGCACAGGACTTCTACGCAGATGAGGCTATTGTCGAAATTGGTCGCGTTGAGAATGTGATGGAAGAGTACCATGCCATATTTGCTGAACGGATGATTCAGCATCCGGCGGTACAGCGTATTTGTAATACGGATTACTCTGCGCTTTTTAGCCCAGCGGCGCGTTAATCGGTAGCTCCCCCAAAGGCAAAATGGGGGAGACGGGTTAGTTGCATATAACCGCGATTTGGGAATGAACTTTAATGGTATTTTTTGTATGTTGTGACTCCGCACACTCAATGATTATCCCGTTATAATGATATTTACGTCTCTAATGAGCAATACTTTTCATCAGGGTTATACATTCGTTGATAGCTTGAAGGTATTTTTTAATTTCCTGACTAAGATGGCCTTTATATTTGTCTATTTCCCGGGTGCTTCCCGTTTTGCGATATCTCCAGGCGTTCATAAAATGACTGGAGATTGTTGCAGGCCTCATAAAATGTTTCAGGCGTATATAAATTTGAGTATATTTTCTGATTGAAGTTTATCTTTAAGAAATTAATGAATTTTAGATAGCAATCATGGGATATCTTAATATTATCAGAAATATATTTATTTGTCCTGTCATCAAAAACATACAGACTAAGTAATGTAATATTCTGATGTTGTAAAAAAGAAAATTGAACAGTGTGTTCTATGAGTTTACATCTATAAAAATGTGCGTCTATCAGATGAGTGTGTTGAAAAAAAACATGAATAGCCGGCGATGGTGTAGGTAAATGTTGGCTTCTGTAAAAATCGTCAAATAATATTATGAACTCAGCTTTATAATCGCAAAATATTTTTAATAGCTCATATTTTCTTGTTTTTTTTACTAACATATCTTCTGCTGTATTTGATTTATAAAGGTAATGTGGCGAAGTATAGATACCATCTGTCATTATCATTCCTTGAAGGTGAATAATTTTTTACACTTTATTTTAAGAGTAAATACGACTACTATCAAAAATCGCTCATTCTTTTTAATAAAAGCAAGAGAAATGAATGTTTAATATATATTGAATATTGTTGGTGATTTATAAGATTTAATAAGCAGATATTTATAGATGGTTAAAGTATATGAAAAATTAATTCAGAAATAGATCCGCTTTGAGTTTTATTCCTCATTTTGCACCAACCTTCCCAATTTTTATCGAAACTTTTAGATTGAGTAGAGAATCTTATTCAGACTGCATCAGTCGAGTCGTATTGTGAACCCACAAAGAGTGCGGATTTAGTGGGTAATCATAGCGAGAGCTTTGCATGAACTCGCAGCCGTTGAGACTCTGTCAATCGGCTTTGTGTTCTCACAAAAACGACAGGCATAAAAAAACCCGCTTGCGCGGGCTTTTTCACAAAGCTTCAGCAAATTGGCGATTAAGCCAGTTTGTTGATCTGTGCAGTCAGGTTAGCCTTATGACGTGCAGCTTTGTTTTTGTGGATCAGACCTTTAGCAGCCTGACGGTCCACGATCGGTTGCATTTCGTTAAATGCTTTCTGTGCAGCAGCTTTGTCGCCAGCTTCGATAGCTGCGTATACTTTCTTGATGAAAGTACGCATCATAGAGCGACGGCTTGCGTTGTGCTTACGAGCCTTTTCAGACTGAATGGCGCGCTTCTTAGCTGATTTGATATTAGCCAAGGTCCAACTCCCAAATGTGTTCTATATGGACAATTCAAAGGCCGAGGAATATGCCCTTTTAGCCTTCTTTTGTCAATGGATTTGTGCAAATAAGCGCCGTTAATGTGCCGACGCTCGTTACGTAGTGATGGCGCAGGATTCTACCAGCTTGCGTGGTGCGAATACAGCTTTTCCACGATAAAAATTGCTGCAGGCGGTCAGTTTCTTCCCGTGATTTGCGCCATAGCAATGAAAAGCCACTTCTTTCTGATTTCGGTACCCAATCGCCGGTTAACCTTGACCGCTGTACAAGGTATACTCGGACGATTTTCACTGTTTTGAGCCAGACATGAAGCTGATACGCGGCATACATAATCTCAGCCAGGCCCCACAGGAGGGGTGTGTGCTGACTATTGGTAATTTTGACGGCGTGCATCGCGGTCATCGCGCGCTGTTGCAGGGCTTGCAGGAAGAAGGGCGCAAACGCAGTTTGCCAGTGATGGTGATGATTTTTGAGCCTCAACCGCTGGAGCTGTTTGCGACTGATAAAGCCCCGGCACGCCTGACCAGGATGCGGGAAAAACTGCGTTACCTCGCTGAGTGCGGCGTGGATTACGTGCTGTGCGTGCGTTTTGACAGACGCTTTGCGGCGCTGACAGCGCAAAATTTCATCAGTGACCTTCTGGTGAAGCATTTGCGGGTAAAATTTCTTGCTGTCGGCGATGATTTCCGCTTTGGCGCTGGTCGTGAAGGCGATTTCTTGTTATTACAGAAAGCTGGCGCTGAATATGGCTTCGACATCACCAGCACGCAAACTTTCTGCGAAGGTGGTGTGCGTATCAGCAGCACCGCCGTGCGTCAGGCACTGGCGGATGACAATCTGGTCCTGGCCGAAAGTTTACTGGGGCACCCGTTTGCCATCTCCGGGCGTGTTGTTCACGGTGATGAGCTAGGGCGCACTATTGGTTTCCCGACGGCGAATGTGCCGCTGCGTCGTCAGGTTTCCCCGGTTAAAGGGGTTTATGCGGTGGAAGTGCTGGGCCTCGGCGAAAAGCCGTTGCCTGGTGTCGCAAACATCGGAACGCGCCCAACAGTTGCAGGTATTCGCCAGCAACTGGAAGTGCATTTATTAGATGTTGTAATGGACCTTTACGGTCGCCATATACAAGTAGTGTTGCGTAAAAAAATACGCAATGAACAGCGATTTGCGTCGCTGGACGAACTGAAAGCGCAGATTGTGCGTGATGAATTAACCGCCCGCGAATTTTTTGGGCTAACAAAACCGGCTTAAGCCTGTTATGTAATCAAACCGAAATACGGAACTGAGAATCTGATGAGTGACTATAAATCAACCCTGAATTTGCCGGAAACAGGGTTCCCGATGCGTGGCGATCTCGCCAAGCGCGAACCGGGAATGCTGGCGCGTTGGACTGATGATGATCTGTACGGCATCATCCGTGCGGCTAAAAAAGGCAAAAAAACCTTCATTTTGCATGATGGCCCTCCTTATGCGAATGGCAGCATTCATATTGGTCACTCGGTTAACAAGATTCTGAAAGACATTATCATTAAGTCCAAAGGGCTTTCTGGGTATGACTCGCCGTATGTGCCCGGTTGGGACTGCCATGGTCTGCCGATCGAGCTGAAAGTAGAGCAAGAATACGGTAAGCCAGGTGAGAAATTCACCGCTGCTGAGTTCCGCGCTAAGTGCCGTGAATACGCGGCTACCCAGGTTGACGGTCAGCGCAAAGACTTTATCCGTCTGGGCGTGCTGGGCGACTGGTCGCACCCGTACCTGACCATGGACTTCAAAACGGAAGCCAACATCATCCGCGCGCTGGGTAAAATCATTGGCAACGGTCATTTGCACAAAGGCGCTAAGCCGGTGCACTGGTGCGTTGACTGCCGTTCTGCGCTGGCTGAAGCGGAAGTTGAGTATTACGACAAAACTTCTCCGTCCATCGACGTCGCTTTCCAGGCGGTCGATCAGGATGCGCTGAAAGCAAAATTTGGCGCAAGCAACGTTAACGGCCCAATTTCGTTGGTTATCTGGACCACCACGCCGTGGACACTGCCTGCTAACCGTGCAATCTCCATTGCACCTGATTTCGACTATGCGCTGGTGCAGATCGACGGCCAGGCCGTGATTCTGGCGAAAGATCTGGTTGAAAGCGTAATGCAGCGTATCGGCGTTACCGATTACACCATTCTTGGCACGGTGAAAGGTGCCGAGCTGGAGTTGTTGCGCTTTACCCATCCGTTTATGGACTTCGATGTTCCGGCAATTCTCGGTGATCACGTTACGCTGGATGCCGGTACCGGTGCCGTTCATACCGCGCCTGGTCACGGCCCGGATGACTATGTGATCGGTCAGAAATACGGTCTGGAAACCGCTAATCCGGTTGGCCCGGACGGCACTTATCTGCCGGGCACTTACCCGATTCTGGATGGCGTTAACGTTTTCAAAGCGAACGATATTGTCATTGCATTGTTGCAGGAAAAAGGCGCGCTGTTGCACGTTGAGAAAATGCAACACAGCTATCCGTGCTGCTGGCGTCACAAAACGCCGATCATCTTCCGCGCGACGCCGCAGTGGTTTGTCAGCATGGACCAGAAAGGTCTACGTGCGCAGTCGCTGAAAGAGATTAAAGGCGTACAGTGGATCCCGGACTGGGGCCAGGCGCGTATTGAATCAATGGTTGCTAACCGTCCTGACTGGTGTATTTCCCGTCAGCGCACCTGGGGCGTACCGATGTCACTGTTCGTGCATAAAGACACTGAAGAGCTGCATCCGCGTACCCTCGAACTGATGGAGGAAGTGGCGAAACGCGTTGAAGTTGACGGTATCCAGGCGTGGTGGGATCTCGATGCGAAAGAGCTCCTCGGCGACGACGCTGACCAGTACGTGAAAGTACCGGATACGCTGGACGTGTGGTTTGACTCCGGGTCTACCCACTCTTCCGTTGTCGACGTGCGCCCGGAATTTGCCGGTCACGCTGCTGATATGTATCTGGAAGGTTCTGACCAGCACCGTGGCTGGTTCATGTCTTCTTTGATGATCTCCACCGCGATGAAAGGCAAAGCGCCGTATCGTCAGGTACTGACTCATGGCTTCACCGTGGATGGTCAGGGTCGTAAGATGTCCAAATCCATCGGCAACACCGTTTCGCCGCAGGATGTGATGAACAAACTGGGCGCGGATATTCTGCGTCTGTGGGTGGCATCAACTGATTACACCGGTGAAATGGCCGTTTCTGACGAGATCCTGAAACGTGCTGCCGACAGCTATCGTCGTATCCGTAACACTGCACGCTTCCTGCTGGCAAACCTCAATGGTTTCGATCCGGCAAAAGATATGGTGAAACCGGAAGATATGGTGGTACTGGATCGCTGGGCCGTGGGCTGTGCGAAAGCAGCGCAGGAAGACATCCTCAAGGCTTACGAAGCGTACGATTTCCACGAAGTAGTACAGCGCTTGATGCGTTTCTGCTCCGTTGAGATGGGGTCCTTCTACCTCGACATCATCAAAGACCGTCAGTACACCGCCAAAGCAGACAGCGTGGCGCGTCGTAGCTGCCAGACTGCGCTGTATCACATCGCAGAAGCGCTGGTTCGCTGGATGGCGCCGATTCTTTCCTTCACCGCTGATGAAGTGTGGGGCTATCTGCCGGGCGAACGTGAAAAATACGTCTTCACTGGAGAGTGGTACGAAGGCCTGTTTGGTCTGGCAGACAGCGAAGCGATGAACGATGCGTTCTGGGATGAACTGTTGCAAGTACGCGGCGAAGTGAACAAAGTCATTGAGCAGGCGCGCGCCGACAAGAAAGTGGGCGGTTCGCTGGAAGCGGCAGTGACGCTGTATGCAGAACCGGAGCTGGCGGCGAAATTGACCGCGCTGGGTGATGAATTACGATTTGTCCTGTTGACCTCTGGCGCTGTCGTTGCAGATTACAATGACGCTCCTGCTGATGCTCAGCAGAGCGAAGTTCTCAAAGGGCTGAAAATCGCGTTGAGTAAAGCCGAAGGTGAGAAGTGCCCACGCTGCTGGCACTACACTCAGGATATCGGCAAGGTGGCGGAACACGCAGAAATCTGCGGCCGCTGTGTCAGCAACGTCGCCGGTGACGGTGAAAAACGTAAGTTTGCCTGATGAGTCAATCGATCTGTTCAACAGGACTACGCTGGCTGTGGCTGGTAGTCGTCGTGCTGATTATCGATCTGGGCAGCAAATACCTGATCCTCCAGAATTTTGCTCTGGGGGATACAGTTTCGCTGTTCCCGTCGCTTAATCTGCATTATGCGCGTAACTATGGTGCGGCGTTTAGTTTCCTTGCCGATAGCGGCGGCTGGCAGCGTTGGTTCTTTGCCGGTATTGCGATTGGTATTAGCGTGATCCTGACGGTGATGATGTATCGCTCGAAGGCGACGCAGAAACTAAACAATATCGCTTACGCGCTGATTATTGGCGGCGCGCTGGGCAACCTGTTCGACCGTCTGTGGCACGGCTTCGTTGTCGATATGATCGACTTCTACGTCGGCGACTGGCACTTTGCCACCTTCAACCTCGCCGATACTGCAATTTGTGTCGGTGCGGCACTGATTGTGCTGGAAGGTTTTTTGCCTTCTAAAGCGAAAAAACAATAATAAACCCTGCCGGATGCGATGCTAGCGCATCTTATCCGGCCTACAGATTGTTGCGAAATTGTAGGCCGGATAAAGCGTTTACGCCGCATCCGGCAAAAATCCTCAAAATACAAGAGCAAACCTGCATGTCTGAATCTGTACAGAGCAATAGCGCCGTCCTGGTGCACTTCACGCTAAAACTCGACGATGGCACTACCGCCGAGTCTACTCGCAACAACGGTAAACCGGCGCTGTTTCGCCTGGGTGATGCTTCTCTTTCCGAAGGGCTGGAGCAACACCTGCTGGGGCTGAAAGTGGGCGACAAAACTACCTTTTCGCTGGAGCCTGATGCGGCGTTTGGCGTGCCGTCACCGGACCTGATTCAGTACTTCTCCCGTCGGGAGTTTATGGAGGCAGGCGAGCCAGAAATTGGCGCAATAATGCTTTTTACCGCAATGGATGGCAGTGAGATGCCTGGCGTGATCCGCGAAATTAACGGCGACTCCATTACCGTTGATTTCAACCATCCGCTGGCCGGGCAGACCGTTCATTTTGATATTGAAGTGCTGGAAATCGATCCGGCACTGGAGGCGTAACATGCAGATCCTGTTGGCCAACCCACGTGGTTTTTGTGCCGGGGTAGACCGCGCTATCAGCATTGTTGAAAACGCGCTGGCCATTTACGGCGCACCGATATATGTTCGCCACGAAGTGGTGCATAACCGCTACGTGGTCGATAGCCTGCGCGAGCGTGGCGCTATCTTTATTGAGCAGATTAGTGAAGTGCCGGACGGCGCGATTCTGATTTTCTCCGCGCACGGTGTTTCTCAGGCGGTACGCAACGAAGCGAAAAGCCGCGATCTGACGGTATTCGACGCGACCTGTCCGCTGGTGACCAAAGTGCATATGGAAGTCGCCCGCGCCAGTCGCCGTGGTGAAGAGTCAATTCTCATCGGTCACGCCGGTCACCCGGAAGTAGAAGGTACGATGGGCCAGTACAGCAACCCGGAAGGGGGAATGTATCTGGTCGAATCGCCGGAAGATGTGTGGAAACTGACAGTCAAAAATGAAGGGAAGCTTTCTTTTATGACCCAGACCACCCTGTCGGTGGATGACACATCTGATGTGATCGACGCGTTGCGTAAACGCTTCCCGAAAATCGTCGGGCCGCGTAAAGATGATATTTGCTATGCCACCACCAACCGTCAGGAAGCGGTACGCGCTCTGGCGGAGCAGGCGGAAGTGGTGTTAGTGGTGGGGTCGAAAAATTCTTCCAACTCCAACCGCCTGGCAGAACTGGCGCAGCGCATGGGGAGACACGCATTTTTGATTGACGATGCAGCAGACATCCAGGAAGAGTGGGTGAAAGGCGTCAATTGTGTTGGCGTGACCGCTGGCGCATCGGCCCCGGATATTCTGGTGCAGAATGTGGTTGCACGTTTACAGCAGCTTGGCGGCGGCGAAGCTATTCCGCTGGAAGGCCGCGAAGAAAACATCGTTTTCGAAGTGCCGAAAGAACTGCGTGTGGATATTCGTGAAGTCGATTAAGTCATTAGCAGCCTAAGTTATGCGAGAATGCCGGTCTTGTTACCGGCATTTTTTATGGAGAAAATATGCGTTTGCCAATTTTTTTAGATACCGATCCCGGTATCGACGATGCTGCGGCAATTGCCGCCGCGCTTTTTGCCCCTGAGCTGGATCTTCAGCTAATGACTACCGTTGGAGGCAATGTTTCCGTACAGAAAACTACCCGAAACGCGCTGCAACTGTTGCATTTCTGGAATGCGGATATCCCTCTCGCTCAGGGGGCTGCCGTGCCGTTGGTGCGTGCGCCGCGCGATGCATCGCATGTTCACGGCGAATCAGGCATGGAAGGTTACGACTTCGTTGAGCACAACCGAAAACCATTAGAGAAACCAGCCTTTCTTGCTATTCGGGATGCGTTAATGACAGCTCCAGAGCCTATTACGCTGGTGGCAATTGGCCCGTTGACCAATATTGCGTTACTGCTCTCGCAATGCCCGGAATGCAAACCGAATATTCGTCGCCTGGTGATCATGGGGGGGTCAGCGGGGCGTGGTAATTTAACACCAAATGCCGAGTTTAATATTGCTGTCGATCCTGAAGCTGCTGCTCAGGTCTTCCAGAGTGGGCTGGATATTGTGATGTGTGGTCTGGACGTCACCAATCAGGCGATGTTAACCCCGGAGTATCTCTCCACGTTGCCTGAATTAAATCGCACCGGAAAAATGCTCCACGCGCTGTTTAGCCACTATCGCAGCGGCAGTATGCAAAGCGGTCTGCGAATGCATGATCTCTGTGCCATCGCCTGGCTGGTGCGCCCGGACTTGTTCACTCTCAAACCGTGTTTTGTTGCGGTGGAAACTCAGGGGGAATTTACCTCCGGTACTACGGTTGTGGATATCGAAGGTCGCATGGGTAAACCTGCCAACGTTCGGGTGGCGCTGGATCTGGACGTGAATGGCTTTCGCCAGTGGGTAGCTGAGGTCTTAGCCCTGGCGAAGTAATTGCAGAGCAAGGAGGAGCTTAATGACGTATGGAGAAGCGTATTTAGCGGGGGGGAAGAATATCTTTAATTATGAAGGCGTTGCCACCCGTTTTGAGTTCTGGTCGTTTATGAGTGGTAGTGTCGCTATCTGCTTGCTGCCGCTTTTATGCTGGTGGTGTGCGACAACAATTGACCGTGATTACGGTGTTTTCCTTTTTTATGCGCTGCCCGTTTCATTTCTCTTAACGTTGATTTTTGCTGTGCCAGCGATAGCGTTAATCGTCAGAAGGATGCACGATATCGGGCATTCGGGGTGGTGGTTTGCTATTGTCGTGTTGATCCCTTTTACGGGCATATTTCTGCTAATAATGTGCTGCCTGCCGTCAAAATCACAAAACCAGGCATAATGCAAGAGGGCATGACGTGGCCGTTTTTGCGTCATGCCTTCCACTGATATCCCTCCCTGTTTATCATTAAATTCTAATTATCGGCGTTTTTGGCTGGCGGCGTAGCAATGCGCTGGTTACTCTGAAAACGATCTATGCAATTAACAAAAGAGAATAGCTATGCATGATGCAAACATCCGCGTTGCCATCGCGGGAGCCGGAGGACGTATGGGCCGCCAGTTGATTCAGGCGGCGCTGGCATTAGAAGGCGTGCAGCTTGGTGCGGCGCTGGAGCGTGAAGGATCTTCTTTATTGGGCAGCGATGCAGGCGAACTGGCAGGAGCCGGAAAAACCGGTGTTATCGTGCAAAGCAGCCTCGATGCGGTAAAAGATGACTTCGATGTATTTATCGATTTTACCCGCCCGGAAGGTACGCTGAACCATTTGGCTTTTTGCCGCCAGCACGGTAAAGGGATGGTGATTGGCACGACAGGTTTTGACGAAGCAGGAAAACTGGCGATTCGTAATGCCGCTGAAGATATTGCGATTGTCTTTGCCGCCAACTTTAGTGTCGGTGTTAACGTCATGCTTAAGTTGCTGGAGAAAGCGGCGAAAGTGATGGGGGACTATACCGATATCGAAATTATTGAAGCACATCATCGGCATAAAGTGGATGCGCCATCAGGTACTGCGCTGGCAATGGGAGAGGCGATTGCCCACGCTCTGGATAAAGAGCTGCAAGATTGCGCCGTTTACAGTCGTGAAGGCCATACCGGTGAACGTGTGCCAGGTACTATTGGTTTTGCAACTGTACGGGCGGGGGACATCGTTGGTGAACACACTGCCATGTTTGCTGATATCGGCGAGCGTCTGGAGATTACCCATAAAGCTTCCAGCCGTATGACCTTTGCTAACGGTGCGATAAGATCGGCATTGTGGCTAAGTGGCAAGAAAAGTGGTCTTTTTGATATGCGAGATGTGCTTAAACTCAATGATTTTTAATAACAAAACTATTATTTTTGCACAAGAATAATAGTTGTATATTCATGATTGCAAAGGGCTTTTATTTTTGGCCCTTTTATTTTTGTTATTATGTTTGAAAATTTTCATCAAGTTCTAAAAAACACCTATTTTACCTTCTGTTTTTGTTGTTTTAATGTAAATTTTGACCATTTGGTCCACTTTTTTCTACGTATTTTTATTTCATGCAATCTTCTCGTTACGCAAGCGTTTTCCAGACAATGTTATGCGATATTTTTATCGCTTAATGCCTGTAAAACATGCATGAGCCGCGAAATTATATAAAAAATCCCGTCATTAAGTTGACATTTAACCCACTTATCTCCAGAATGCCGCCGTTTGCCAGAAATTCGTCGGTAAGCAGATTTGCATTGATTTACGTCATCATTGTGAATTAATATGCAAATAAAGTGAGTGAATATTCTCTGGAGGGTGTTTTGATTAAGTCAGCGCTATTGGTTCTGGAAGACGGAACCCAGTTTCACGGTCGGGCCATAGGGGCAACAGGTTCGGCGGTTGGGGAAGTCGTTTTCAATACTTCAATGACCGGTTATCAAGAAATCCTCACTGATCCTTCTTATTCTCGCCAAATCGTCACTCTTACTTATCCTCATATCGGTAATGTCGGCACCAATGAAGCCGATGAAGAATCCTCTCAGGTACATGCCCAAGGTCTGGTGATTCGCGACCTGCCGCTGATTGCCAGCAACTTCCGTAATACCGAAGACCTCTCTTCTTACCTGAAACGCCATAACATCGTGGCGATTGCCGATATCGATACCCGTAAGCTGACGCGTTTGCTGCGTGAAAAGGGCGCACAGAATGGTTGCATCATCGCGGGCGATAACCCGGATGCGGCGCTGGCATTAGAAAAAGCCCGCGCGTTCCCAGGTCTGAACGGTATGGATCTGGCAAAAGAAGTGACCACCGCAGAAACCTATAGCTGGACACAAGGGAGCTGGACGCTGACCGGCGGCCTGCCAGAAGCGAAAAAAGAAGACGAGCTGCCGTTCCATGTGGTGGCTTATGATTTCGGCGCCAAACGCAATATCCTGCGTATGCTGGTGGACAGAGGCTGTCGCCTGACCATCGTTCCGGCGCAAACCCCGGCTGAAGATGTGCTGAAAATGAATCCAGACGGCATCTTCCTCTCCAACGGTCCTGGCGACCCGGCACCATGTGATTACGCCATTACCGCCATCCAGAAATTCCTCGAAACCGATATTCCGGTATTTGGTATCTGCCTCGGTCATCAGCTGCTGGCGCTGGCCAGTGGTGCGAAGACCATCAAAATGAAATTTGGTCACCACGGCGGCAACCATCCGGTTAAAGATGTTGAGAAAAATGTGGTGATGATTACCGCCCAGAACCACGGTTTTGCGGTGGATGAAGCAACATTGCCTGCAAACCTGCGCGTGACACACAAATCCCTGTTCGACGGTACGTTACAGGGGATTCATCGCACCGATAAACCGGCATTCAGCTTCCAGGGCCACCCTGAGGCCAGCCCCGGTCCGCACGACGCCGCGCCGTTGTTCGACCACTTTATCGAGTTAATTGAGCAGTACCGTAAAACCGCTAAGTAATCAGGAGTAAAAGAGCCATGCCAAAACGTACAGATATAAAAAGTATCCTGATTCTGGGTGCGGGCCCGATTGTTATCGGTCAGGCGTGTGAGTTTGACTACTCTGGCGCGCAAGCATGTAAAGCCCTGCGCGAAGAGGGTTACCGCGTCATTCTGGTGAACTCTAACCCAGCGACCATCATGACCGACCCGGAAATGGCCGATGCAACCTACATCGAGCCGATTCACTGGGAAGTGGTACGCAAGATTATTGAAAAAGAGCGCCCGGATGCAGTGCTGCCGACGATGGGCGGTCAGACGGCGCTGAACTGTGCGCTGGAGCTGGAACGTCAGGGCGTGCTGGAAGAGTTCGGCGTCACTATGATTGGTGCCACCGCTGACGCGATAGATAAAGCAGAAGACCGTCGCCGTTTCGACGTGGCGATGAAGAAAATCGGTCTGGAAACTGCGCGCTCCGGCATCGCACACTCAATGGAAGAAGCGCTGGCGGTTGCCGCTGAAGTTGGTTTCCCGTGCATTATTCGCCCATCCTTTACCATGGGCGGTAGCGGTGGCGGTATCGCTTATAACCGCGAAGAATTTGAAGAAATTTGTGCCCGCGGTCTGGATCTCTCCCCGACCAAAGAGCTGCTGATTGATGAGTCGTTGATAGGCTGGAAAGAGTACGAGATGGAAGTGGTGCGTGATAAAAACGACAACTGCATCATCGTCTGCTCTATCGAAAACTTCGACGCGATGGGCATCCATACTGGTGATTCCATCACTGTAGCGCCAGCGCAAACGCTGACCGACAAAGAATACCAAATCATGCGTAACGCCTCGATGGCGGTACTGCGTGAAATCGGTGTGGAAACCGGCGGTTCTAACGTCCAGTTTGCGGTTAACCCAAAAAACGGTCGTCTGATTGTTATCGAAATGAACCCGCGTGTATCCCGTTCTTCGGCGCTGGCGTCGAAAGCCACCGGCTTCCCGATTGCCAAAGTGGCAGCGAAACTGGCGGTCGGTTATACCCTCGACGAACTGATGAATGACATCACTGGCGGTCGCACTCCGGCTTCCTTCGAACCGTCTATCGATTACGTTGTGACGAAAATTCCTCGCTTCAACTTCGAGAAATTTGCCGGGGCTAATGACCGTCTGACCACCCAGATGAAATCGGTTGGCGAAGTGATGGCGATTGGTCGCACCCAGCAGGAATCGCTGCAAAAAGCCCTGCGCGGCCTCGAAGTTGGCGCGACGGGTTTCGACCCGAAAGTCAGCCTTGATGACCCGGAAGCGCTGACTAAAATCCGCCGTGAACTGAAAGACGCTGGCGCAGAGCGTATCTGGTACATCGCCGATGCCTTCCGCGCAGGCCTGTCTGTGGATGGCGTGTTTAATCTGACTAACATCGATCGCTGGTTCCTGGTACAAATCGAAGAACTGGTGCGTCTGGAAGAGAAAGTGGCAGAAGTGGGTATCACTGGCCTGAACGCTGACTTCCTGCGCCAGTTGAAACGTAAAGGCTTTGCCGATGCGCGCCTGGCAAAACTGGCGGGCGTACGCGAAGCAGAAATCCGCAAGCTGCGTGACCAGTATGACCTGCATCCGGTCTACAAGCGCGTGGATACTTGTGCGGCAGAGTTCGCCACTGACACCGCGTACATGTACTCCACCTATGAAGAAGAGTGCGAAGCGAATCCGTCTACTGACCGTGAAAAAATTATGGTGCTGGGCGGCGGTCCGAACCGTATCGGTCAGGGTATCGAGTTCGACTACTGCTGTGTACACGCCTCGCTGGCGCTGCGTGAAGACGGTTATGAAACCATCATGGTTAACTGTAACCCGGAAACCGTTTCCACCGATTACGACACTTCCGACCGTCTCTACTTCGAGCCGGTAACCCTGGAAGACGTGCTGGAAATTGTGCGTATTGAGAAGCCGAAAGGCGTTATCGTGCAGTACGGCGGTCAGACCCCGCTGAAACTGGCGCGCGCGCTGGAAGCTGCTGGCGTACCGGTTATCGGCACCAGCCCGGATGCCATCGACCGTGCGGAAGACCGTGAACGTTTCCAGCACGCGGTTGACCGTCTGAAACTGAAACAACCGGCGAACGCCACCGTGACCACCATTGAAATGGCGGTAGAGAAGGCGAAAGAGATTGGTTACCCGCTGGTGGTGCGCCCGTCTTACGTTCTCGGCGGTCGCGCGATGGAAATCGTTTACGACGAAGCCGACCTGCGCCGCTACTTCCAGACGGCGGTCAGCGTGTCTAACGATGCGCCGGTACTGCTGGACCACTTCCTCGATGACGCGGTAGAAGTCGATGTGGACGCCATCTGCGACGGCGAAATGGTGCTGATTGGCGGCATCATGGAACATATCGAACAGGCGGGCGTGCACTCCGGTGACTCCGCATGTTCTCTGCCAGCGTACACCTTAAGCCAGGAAATACAGGATGTGATGCGCCAACAGGTGCAGAAACTAGCCTTCGAATTGCAGGTGCGCGGCCTGATGAACGTGCAGTTTGCGGTGAAAAACAACGAAGTCTACCTGATTGAAGTTAACCCGCGTGCAGCGCGTACCGTTCCGTTCGTCTCCAAAGCGACCGGTGTACCGCTGGCGAAAGTGGCAGCACGCGTGATGGCAGGTAAAACGCTGGCTGAGCAGGGCGTGACCAAAGAAGTTATCCCGCCGTATTACTCGGTGAAAGAAGTGGTGCTGCCGTTCAACAAATTCCCTGGCGTTGACCCGCTGTTAGGACCAGAAATGCGTTCTACCGGGGAAGTGATGGGCGTGGGTCGCACTTTTGCTGAAGCGTTTGCCAAAGCACAACTGGGTAGCAACTCCACCATGAAGAAACACGGTCGTGCGCTGCTCTCCGTGCGTGAAGGTGACAAAGAGCGCGTGGTGGACCTGGCGGCAAAACTGCTGAAACAGGGCTTTGAGCTGGATGCGACCCACGGTACGGCGATTGTGCTGGGCGAAGCGGGCATCAATCCGCGTCTGGTAAACAAGGTGCATGAAGGTCGTCCGCACATTCAGGACCGTATCAAGAATGGCGAATATACCTACATCATCAACACCACCTCAGGTCGCCGCGCAATTGAAGATTCCCGCGTGATTCGTCGTAGTGCGCTGCAATATAAAGTGCATTATGACACCACCCTGAACGGCGGTTTTGCCACTGCGATGGCGCTGAATGCCGATGCGACCGAAAAAGTTATTTCGGTACAGGAAATGCACGCACAGATCAAATAATAATGTGTTATGGCGGATATTTTTTATCCGCTATTTTGATCGAATAACGAATACGGTTCTCTGCTGAGGACCGTTTTTTTGCCTATAAAGCAAATCTTTCTTGGAATTTATATTTTTGATGGCATAAGCAGGATTTAGCTCACACTAATCCACAGTTAAGTTGCATACTATCGATATATCCACAATTTTAATATGGCCTTGTTTTATTCATTCCGAACAAGTCATAGCCAGATTTTTAATTTGTGAAACTGGAGTTTGTATGTGTGAAGGATATGTTGAAAAACCACTCTATTTGTTAATCGCCGAATGGATGATGGCTGAAAACCGGTGGGTGACAGCAAGAGAGATTTCTATCCATTTCGATATTGAACACAGCAAGGCGATTAATACCCTGACTTATATTCTGTCGGAAGTCGCAGAAATAAGCTGCGAAGTTAAGATGATCCCTAATAAGCTGGAAGGGCGGGGATGCCAGTGTCAGCGGTTAGTAAAAGTGGTTGAGATTGATGCGCAAATCTATGCGCGTCTGCGGCATAACAGTCGGGAAAAATTAGTGGCTCTGAGAAAGACGCCGCGTATTCCAGCCGTTCCGCTTACGGAGCTGAATCGCGAGCAGAAGTGGCAGATGATGTTGTCGG
>NZ_BBMY01000034.1 GCF_000759775.1 Escherichia albertii NBRC 107761 = DSM 17582 | reverse complement strand
GACGTGTTTTACCAGGAACTTTTTCTGTCATTAAATGGTGTACGTCAGGCGACCGATCGTCTTAACAACCAGTGGTACATTAATCAAAGTCGCACGTTAAGCCCAACAGAGAGAGAAATATTGCGCTTTATGTCGCGTGGCTACTCAATGACACAAATTGCCGAGCAGCTTAAGCGAAATATTAAAACGATTCGCGCGCATAAGTTTAATGTGATGTCGAAACTGGGCGTCAACTCCGATGCAGGGTTACTGGAAGCCGCAGATATTTTGTTGTGTATGCGGATTTCAGACGCAATTCATGTACTACATCCTTTTTAAAACGATGAACGCCGGGTTAATCGTCCCGGCTGCGTTTTTTTATTTCAGCGTACAGTCGCCGCACTGTTGCACATCTGGCAGGCGGTAACGCTGGCAGCAGGTTCGACGAACTAATAAACCGTCGCGTAGCACGACTGTGCGCCATAATGGATTATCTTCTCCGCTGGAGAGCGTTTTCTCAAAGAACAGGGCATGGCGGAGCGATTCAACGGTTGATTCACCGATTAGTTTTTTCATCTCTGTCAGATACCAGTTGATCAAATAGCCAGTGTTACTCCAGATGAGTTTGCCGTTGATTTCGTTAGTGGCTTCTAGTGCCTGCACAACCGGGATCAACGCTGTCGTGATCAACTTTTCCATTCGCTGCCGCGGTGAATATGTGGCTGCATTCTTGTCTTCACTCACATCGACCCAGAAACAGGCGGCGCGTCCAGTTTCGTGAAACTCAACGTGGAAATGTTCCGGGGAAAGGTCTAACGCTTTTTCCTGCGTCAGCAGCGCCAGCATTAATGGTGGCGTCATCAGGCCGATATACCATTGCGCCCACAGTGAGATCAGCGGCTTGTTTTCGCGGATCATCATCGGTTGGTTGCGGTAGATATGATCGGAATAGACCGCCAGTAGAGAACTTAGCGCATTCGGCGATGACCATTGCGCCAGCGTCATGGCGTTAAGCGGGGCGGGTTCATCCAGACGGATAAATTCCAGCAGATGTTCACGATGTTCGGCGATCGTCGCACGTACCGCTTGTGCAAGTGTTGGATCTTGCGGTTTGAGATGCGTTCGCCAGATAACATCTTCAAAAAGCGGTGCGGAACGATAGGACATAATCGTGATAGTAATCTAAATGATAATGATTGCTAATACTATCGATAGGTTTATCCGATAGCAAGGGGTTTCTCGTGCTTGTAAATGATAAAAATTATCATATGATATTTATTATCATTATCGATGTGAGAGATAAAACCATGTTGCAACGTATGCTGGGTAGTGGTTGGGGAGTATTTTTGCCGGGGTTGTTGATTGCAGGTCTGGCGTATGCTGATTTATCGCCGGATCAGTGGCGGATTGTGATTCTGGTGGGATTAGTGTTGACGCCGGTGATGCTGTATCACAAACAATTACGGCATTACGTTTTGCTGCCATCGTGCCTGGCGCTTATTTCTGGCGTCATGCCGATGATAATGAACGGGAATCAGGGATGAAAAAACAAAGAAGAAACAAGAGAGGAAGTAAAGATAATTGGTGCGAGGGGGGGGACTTGAACCCCCACGTCCGTAAGGACACTAACACCTGAAGCTAGCGCGTCTACCAATTCCGCCACCTTCGCACAGTTATCTTACTTTTTTTGATATCGCCTCGTTGGTGCGAGGGGGGGGACTTGAACCCCCACGTCCGTAAGAACACTAACACCTGAAGCTAGCGCATCTACCAATTCCGCCACCTTCGCCCAGTGCGAGCAATATCAACGTGGTTTTTGGTGCGAGGGGGGGGACTTGAACCCCCACGTCCGTAAGGACACTAACACCTGAAGCTAGCGCGTCTACCAATTCCGCCACCTTCGCATACCATCAATTCTTAAAAAGAATTGCTACCACGGAGGCGCATTCTAGTGGTTTTCAGCTATTCGTCAATAGTTAATTATCGCCTGATGCGTGATTGTTGGAAAAATGGTCATCAGGAGGCTAACGTGCGGGTTTGGTTGGTCGGATAAGGCGTTCACGCCGCATCCGACACGGTATGCGGGTGCAGATGTCAGATGCGACGCTGGCGCGTTTTATCTGGCTTACGATAGGCTAACGTGCAGGTTTGTAGGTTGGATAAGGCGTTCACGCCGCATCCAACAAGGATTGCGGCGTGATTCTTAACCTTTCTTCGCCTGGCGGGTCATAATGGCGCGATACACCTTGAAGCGCCCGGTTTGCGCGATCACTTCGTGGAAACCAAATGTCTCATCCAGTACGTCCGGGTAAGGCAGGAAGGCGTTTGTCACAATTCGCAACTCGCCGCCGCTGTTAAGATGGCGCACCGCGCCGCGAATCAGCGTTTGCGCTGCATCAAGGCTGGTTTGCATCCCGTCGTGGAATGGCGGGTTGGAGATGATCATATCAAAACGACCTTTCACCTCGGAAAAGACGTTGCTGGCAAAGACCTCACCTTCAATGCCGTTAGCAACAAGCGTTGCGCGGCTGGCTTCTACTGCTGGCGCAGAGACATCGCATAAGGTGAGACGAATCTTCGGCGAATGGCGTGCAAAGGCAACCGAAAGCACTCCTGTGCCACAACCGATATCCAGTACTTTGCCTTTCGTGTGCGGGGTTAATGTCGAGAGCAGTAACTGGCTGCCGGCATCCAGACCGTCACGGCTAAATACGCCTGGCAGCGTTTTAATGGTCAGGCCATCAACACTGTATTCGCCCCAGAATTTATCGGCATCAAACACCGGCTGCTTTTCCAGACGACCAAAATAGAGGCCACAGCGACGGGCGCTGTCTACCTTATTCAACGGCGCATAATCGGCCAGCATCTGCTCGGCGCTGCGCACGCCGCTGCGGTTCTCGCCAACGACGAAAATGTCAGTGCCCACCGGCAGCAGAGAAAGTAAATTCATCAACTGGAACTGAGCTTCCGGTTTGTTCTTCGGCCAGTAGTAAATCAGCGTATCGCAATCTGCGACGTCATCCGCCGTTGCCACCAGGCTAAAACGGGCGTTATCTCCCATCTGGCGGCTTAACACCTGCCAGTGGTGGAATTGCTGGGTATGAGCACGGCTGGCCGCGGTATCTAAACGCGCGGGCAGGTCATCCTGTAAGTCTCCGGCAAACAGAATACGGCTTTTTTCGAAATCATCACTGTGACGCAGCAAGACTTCACTTGCCGGGGTAAATGCAGACATGGAATGCTCCTCAATTGATACTAGCGGCGATTATAGCCATATGTTGGCGCGGTATCGACGAATTTGCTATATTTGCGCCCCTGACAACAGGAGCGATTCGCTATGACATCCCGACGAGACTGGCAGTTACAGCAGCTGGGCATTACCCAGTGGTCGCTGCGTCGCCCTGGCGCGTTGCAGGGGGAGATTGCCATTGCGATCCCGGCACACGTTCGTCTGGTGATGGTGGCAAACGATCTTCCCGCCCTGACCGATTCCCTGGTGAGCGACGTTCTGCGTGCATTAACCGTCAGCCCCGATCAGGTGCTGCAACTGACGCCTGAAAGGATCGCGATGCTGCCGCAAGGCAGTCGCTGCAACAGCTGGCGGTTAGGCACTGATGAACCGCTGTCACTGGAAGGCGCTCAGGTGGTATCACCGACGCTCACCGAATTACGGGCAAACCCAACGGCACGCGCCGCATTATGGCAACAAATTTGCACATATGAACACGATTTCTTCCCTCGAAACGACTGATTTACCCGCGGCTTTTCACATTGAACAACGCGCCCACGCCTTTCCGTGGAGCGAAAAAACCTTTGCCAGTAATCAGGGCGAGCGTTATCTCAATTTTCAGTTAACGCAAAACGGCAAAATGGCAGCGTTTGCGATTACGCAAGTGGTGCTGGATGAAGCTACCTTGTTCAATATCGCGGTCGATCCCGACTATCAGCGTCAGGGACTGGGAAGGGCGCTGCTGGAACATTTGATCGACGAACTGGAAAAACGCGGCGTGGCGACCCTATGGCTGGAAGTCCGCGCCTCAAATGCTGCTGCCATTGCTCTGTACGAAAGTTTAGGCTTTAACGAGGCGACGATTCGCCGCAATTACTACCCCACCACGGACGGTCGCGAAGACGCCATCATCATGGCGTTGCCAATCAGTATGTAAGACAAGGTGGAATAATGAAGTGGGACTGGATTTTCTTTGACGCCGATGAAACGCTGTTTACCTTTGACTCGTTCACCGGCCTGCAGCGGATGTTTCTTGATTACAGCGTCACCTTTACCGCTGAAGATTTTCAGGACTATCAGGCCGTTAACAAGCCCCTGTGGGTGGATTATCAAAACGGTGCCATCACTTCATTACAGCTTCAGCACGGGCGTTTTGCAAGCTGGGCCGAACGGCTGAATGTCGAGCCGGGTAAACTCAATGAAGCCTTTATTAATGCAATGGCGGAAATTTGCACGCCGTTGCCGGGGGCGGTTTCCCTGCTTAACACCATTCGCGGCAATGCCAAAATCGGTATCATCACTAACGGCTTTAGCGCCCTGCAGCAAGTGCGTCTGGAACGCACGGGCTTGCGTGACTATTTCGATCTGCTGGTGGTTTCTGAAGAAGTTGGCGTTGCTAAACCGAATAAGAAAATTTTCGATTATGCGCTGGAACAGGCGGGCAATCCTGACCGTTCACGCGTGCTGATGGTTGGTGACACTGCCGAGTCTGACATCCTCGGTGGCATCAACGCCGGGCTTGCGACCTGCTGGCTGAATGCGCACAACCGTGAGCAACCAGAAGGCATTGCGCCCACCTGGACCGTTTCTTCGTTGCACGAACTGGAGCAGCTCCTGTGTAAACACTGATTGCCTCCCCCCCGTTGATGGGTAAAATAGCCGCAATTTTTCGTTTTCAACAAGCGCGGCGCGATGCCGCTTACTCAAGAAGAAAGAATTATGACGTTGTCTCCTTATTTGCAAGAGGTGGCGAAGCGCCGCACTTTTGCCATTATTTCTCACCCGGATGCCGGTAAAACCACCATCACCGAGAAGGTGCTGCTGTTCGGACAGGCCATTCAGACCGCCGGTACAGTAAAAGGCCGTGGTTCCAACCAGCACGCTAAGTCGGACTGGATGGAGATGGAAAAGCAGCGTGGGATCTCCATTACCACGTCTGTGATGCAGTTTCCGTATCACGACTGCCTGGTTAACCTGCTCGACACCCCGGGACACGAAGACTTCTCGGAAGATACCTATCGTACCCTGACGGCGGTGGACTGCTGCCTGATGGTTATCGACGCTGCAAAAGGTGTTGAAGATCGTACCCGTAAACTGATGGAAGTAACCCGTCTGCGCGATACGCCGATCCTCACCTTTATGAACAAACTTGACCGTGATATCCGCGACCCGATGGAACTGCTCGATGAAGTTGAGAACGAGCTGAAAATCGGTTGCGCGCCGATCACCTGGCCGATTGGCTGCGGCAAGCTGTTTAAAGGCGTTTACCACCTTTATAAAGATGAAACCTATCTCTATCAGAGCGGTCAAGGTCACACCATTCAGGAAGTCCGCATTGTTAAAGGGCTGAATAACCCGGATCTCGATGCCGCTGTCGGTGAAGATCTGGCGCAACAATTGCGCGATGAACTGGAACTGGTGAAAGGCGCCTCTAACGAATTCGATAAAGATCTGTTCCTCGCAGGTGAAATCACCCCGGTATTCTTTGGTACTGCGCTGGGTAACTTCGGCGTCGATCATATGCTGGATGGCCTGGTGGAGTGGGCGCCTGCGCCGATGCCGCGTCAGACCGATACCCGTACCGTAGAAGCGAGCGAAGACAAATTTACCGGCTTCGTGTTTAAAATTCAGGCCAACATGGACCCGAAACACCGCGACCGCGTGGCATTTATGCGTGTGGTGTCCGGTAAATATGAAAAAGGCATGAAACTGCGTCAGGTGCGTACTGCGAAAGATGTGGTGATCTCCGATGCGCTGACCTTTATGGCGGGTGACCGTTCGCACGTTGAAGAAGCATATCCGGGCGACATTCTCGGTCTGCACAACCACGGCACCATTCAGATCGGCGATACCTTTACCCAGGGCGAGATGATGAAGTTCACCGGTATTCCGAACTTCGCACCGGAACTGTTCCGTCGTATCCGCCTGAAAGATCCGCTGAAGCAAAAACAGTTGCTCAAAGGGCTGGTACAGCTTTCCGAAGAGGGCGCGGTGCAGGTGTTCCGTCCTATCTCTAACAACGACCTGATTGTCGGTGCGGTTGGTGTGCTGCAGTTCGATGTAGTGGTGTCGCGTCTGAAGAGTGAATACAACGTCGAAGCGGTGTATGAATCGGTCAACGTCGCTACCGCTCGCTGGGTAGAATGCGCGGATGCGAAGAAATTCGAAGAGTTCAAGCGTAAGAACGAAAGCCAACTGGCGCTGGATGGCGGTGACAACCTCGCTTACATCGCTACCAGTATGGTCAACCTGCGCCTGGCGCAGGAACGTTATCCAGACGTTCAGTTCCACCAGACTCGCGAACATTAATTCTTGCCTTAAGGGCGCGGCAACCGCTGCGCCCTGTCAATTTCCCTTCCTTATTAGCCGCTTGCGGAATGTTCTTAAAACATTCGCTTTTACCTGTTTTTTAGACGATGTGCCGGGCGGTTTCAAAATTGTGATCTATATTTAACAAAGTGATGACATTTTGGTTGGTTTTAAACACTGTTCAATTCGTGGATATCAGTATTTAAAACCGTTAGTTGTCATCGCATTGATATAAATAACTGAATCAGAGACAGAAATGGTCGTTATTCATCGCTTGTCGTTTTTGTGACGGCGACCATGGACTTCTGCACAGGGTGAAGCCTCTCCCTTTCAGCAATGCAACCTCGTGTTGCCTGGCTCAAATTACGAGCAAACATACAGGAATACATCGATGACTATGACAAGACTGAAGATTTCGAAAACTCTGCTGGCTGTAATGTTGACCTCTGCCATAGCGACTGGATCTGCTTTTGCAGATAACAATGTGCAGACTGGTGCTGAAACTGCAGGGCAAAAAGTCGATAGCTCTATGAGTAAAGTCGGTAATTTCATGGATGACAGCGCCATCACCGCGAAAGTGAAGGCAGCGCTGGTGGATCATGACAACATCAAGAGCACCGATATCTCTGTCAAAACCGATCAAAAAGTCGTGACATTAAGCGGATTTGTTGAAAGTCAGGCACAGGCCGAAGAGGCAGTGAAAGCGGCGAAAAGCGTTGAAGGCGTGGTCTCCGTTAGCGACAAACTACACGTTCGTGACAGTAAAGAAAGCTCTGTAAAGGGTTACGCGGGTGATACCGCCATCACCAGTGAAATCAAAGCCAAACTTCTGGCGGACGACACTGTCCCTTCTCGCCACGTTAACGTTGAAACCACCGATGGCGTTGTTCAGCTCTCCGGTACCGTAGATTCTCAGGCACAAAGTGACCGTGCTGAAAGTATCGCCAAAGCGGTAGATGGTGTGAAAAGCGTTAAAAATGATCTGAAAACTAAGTAATTCGTCGTAATTCGTCCTCCCGAGCTTTGTCGGGAGGCACGATGTACACCACACTAAAAATATCGCATTGAGTGGTTTGTATGCTCATATCCAGCGGTAACACTAACTATGGTAAAGGGGACGCTTATGTTTCGTTGGGGCATCATATTTCTGGTTATCGCGTTAATCGCCGCCGCACTTGGCTTTGGTGGGCTGGCAGGTACTGCGGCAGGCGCAGCAAAAATCGTTTTTGTCGTTGGAATTATTCTGTTCCTGGTGAGTTTGTTTATGGGCCGAAAACGCCCCTAGATTTCAGACTATTAAGAAAATTTTATACAAAGCCAGTCCAGTGGACTGGCTTTTACGGTTTTAGCGAATAATAAATTGCGTTACTTTGTCAGTCTTTCACAATGAAAAACAGGAAGGCAGAGGTGGGGCAGCGAATACCTGTAACGCTTGGTAATATTGCGCCGTTGTCGCTAAGGCCGTTCCAGCCCGGACGAATTGCGCTGGTATGCGAAGGCGGTGGGCAGCGCGGAATCTTCACGGCTGGCGTGCTGGACGAGTTTATGCGTGCGCAGTTTAACCCTTTCGATCTTTATTTCGGCACGTCCGCCGGGGCGCAAAATCTGTCGGCGTATATCTGCAACCAGCCAGGTTACGCGCGCAAAGTCATTATGCGCTATACCACAAAACGCGAATTTTTCGATCCATTGCGTTTTGTTCGTGGCGGCAATCTTATCGATCTTGACTGGTTGGTGGAGTCGACTGCAAGCCAGATGCCGTTGCAGATGGACACCGCCGAACGGCTATTCGATAGCGGAAAATCTTTTTATATGTGCGCCTGTCGTCAGGATGATTACTCGCCGAATTACTTTTTACCGACCAGGCAAAACTGGCTGGATGTCATTCGCGCTTCCAGTGCGATTCCTGGATTTTATCGCACAGGGGTATCACTGGACGGCGTTAACTATCTTGATGGTGGGATCAGCGATGCTATTCCGGTCAAGGAAGCCGCAAAGCGAGGGGCGAAAACGCTGGTGGTGATCCGTACCGTGCCGTCGCAAATGTACTATACGCCGCAGTGGTTTAAACGTATGGAACGCTGGTTAGGTGACAGCAGCCTGCAGCCGTTGGTTAGTTTGGTGCACCACCATGAAACCAGCTATCGCGCCATCCAGCAATTCATTGAAAAGCCGCCGGGCAAGCTGCGGATTTTGGAAATTTATCCGCCGAAACCGTTGCATAGCATTGCGCTCGGTAGCCGACTTCCCGCGCTGCGTGAAGACTATAAGCTTGGGCGTTTATGCGGTCGCTATTTCCTGGCGACGCTCGGTAAAATACTCACCGAAAAACCGCCGCTCGCCCGTCATCTGGCGCCTGTAGCGACAGCGGAATCGCTTGTCATTCCGCCAGCGCCCGTCGCCAACGATACGCTGGTTGCTGGAGTGAGCGACGCTCCGCAGGCGAATGACCCAACATTTAACAACGAGGATCTGGCTTGATTTGCCGTTTTATCGACACCCATTGCCATTTTGATTTTCCGCCGTTTTGCGGTGATGAAACTGCGAGCCTGCAACGCGCGGCACAAGCGGGTGTCGGCAAGATCATTGTTCCGGCAACTGAGGCGGCAAATTTTGCCCGCGTGCAGGCGTTGGCGGAAAATTTTCAGCCGCTGTATGCCGCCTTAGGGTTGCATCCGGGGATGTTGGAAAAACACACCGAGGCGTCGCTGGATCAGTTACAGCAGGCGCTGGAAAGGCGCCCTGCGAAGGTGGTAGCGGTGGGGGAGATCGGTCTGGATCTCTTTGGCGATGATCCACAGTTTGAGAGGCAACAGTGGTTGCTCGACGAACAACTGAAACTGGCGAAACGCTACGATCTCCCGGTGATCCTTCATTCACGGCGCACGCATGACAAGCTGGCGATGCATCTTAAGCGCCACAATTTGCCGCGTGCGGGCGTTGTCCACGGATTTTCTGGCAGCCTGCAACAGGCCGAACGGTTTGTGCAACAGGGCTACAAAATTGGCGTAGGCGGTACTATCACCTATCCACGCGCCAGTAAAACACGCGATGTCATCGCAAAATTACCGCTGGCATCGTTGTTGCTGGAAACCGACGCGCCGGATATGCCACTCAACGGTTTTCAGGGGCAACCCAATCGACCGGAACAGGCAGCCCGGGTGTTTGCTGTGCTGGGCGAGCTACGCCCGGAACCGGCGGATGAGATTGCGGAAGTGTTGCTTAATAACACGTATACGGTGTTTAACGTTCGTGGGTAGTTTGTCTTTCGCAGGCCGGATAAGGCGTTCACGCCATATTCGTCAGTCGGCGCACAATGCCTGATGCGAGGCTGACGCGTCTTATCATGCCTACAGGGCTGTGCCCAACCGTAGGCTGGATAAGGCGTTCACGCCGCATCCGGCATATCAAAGATACAGCGCCGGAAATATCAACCTGCTCACTCCGCGCTCCCGTAATGCATCAGCCAACCTCTCAACGTCTTCCGGCGTGGCGCTCGGCCAGCTTTGCGCTTCGCCATACACGCCGTGGGCATGAAACGCGTTCAGGCGTACCGGAACAGCGCCAAGTCTCTTGATAAACGCCGCCAGCTCATCGATGTGTTGCAAATAATCCACCTGTCCTGGGATCACCAGTAAACGCAGTTCCGTCAGCTTACCGCGCTCTGCAAGCAGACTGATGCTGCGCTTAATTTGCTGATTATCGCGTCCGGTTAACTGTTGATGGCACTCGCTCCCCCAAGCTTTTAGGTCGAGCATTGCGCCGTCGCACACCGGGAGCAGTTTTTCCCAGCCGGTTTCGCTCAACATGCCGTTGCTGTCCACCAGACAGGTGAGGTGACGCAGTTGCGGATCATTTTTGATAGCAGTAAACAGCGCCACCACGAACGGGAGTTGAGTTGTGGCTTCACCGCCGCTCACCGTTATCCCTTCAATAAACAGCACCGCTTTGCGGATATGGCTAAGCACCTCATCCACACTCATGGATTGTGCCATCGGCGTGGCATGTTGAGGACACATCTTCAGGCAAGTATCACACTGCTCGCAGAGCGCCGCGTTCCACGCCACTTTGCCGCCGACAATCTGCAACGCCTGATGCGGACACTGTGGCACGCACTCTCCGCAATCATTGCAGCGCCCCATCGTCCACGGATTGTGACAGTTTTTGCAGCGCAGATTGCAGCCCTGCAAAAACAGAGCCAGACGACTACCTGGCCCGTCAACACAGGAGAAGGGGATAATCTTACTGACTAAAGCGCATCTGCTGTTCATGGCTTATCACGCGTGGCTGGCGTTCCAGAATACGAGTGTTGCGTGCGGCTTCTTCCCCCAGCCAGGTGGTGTTGGTACGTGAGCCTTCGGCACGATATTTTTCCAGATCCGACAAACGCACCATATAACCAGTAACGCGAACCAGATCGTTACCGCTGACATTGGCGGTAAATTCACGCATGCCGGCTTTAAAGGCGCCGAGGCAAAGCTGTACCAGCGCCTGCGGATTACGTTTGATGGTTTCGTCGAGCGTCAGGATGTCACTGATGCCGGAATAATAATAAGCATGATGCGGGGCGACGGTTTGCAGATGGGTGATGGGATCTGGCTCATCGCCATACGGCAAGCGCGCGCCCGGCGTGGTGCCGATATCAGAACTGATCCCCGACTGTGCATGTAACATTGCACGTTTTTGCCAGCCATATTTCACTGGCGTGTTGGCGACAAACTCCGCCAGTTGCGCGCTGATGCGATAACCCACTTCATTTGCGGCGGCTTCTTTACCGTAGCGTGCGGCAATCCCTTCTTTCTCGCACAGCAGGTTGACCGCTTCTGCCAGCCCATACATGCCAAACATTGGCACAAAACGTTCAGGGCTAATCAGCCCTTCTTTCACCAGGAAGCTATTCTCAAAGAAGTGTGATTGTTGATAGAGGAATTCACACCGCGCATCGATGATGGCGATCTGCTGCTGGCAGTAGTGCGGTAGAGTGCGCGTAAAGAAGTCATCCAGCGATTCACTGCGCTCGGCAATGGCTTTCAGGTTAAGGCGCACCAGCGTGCTGCCACCACCCGCCAGCGGCAGTGAGTTGTAACAGCTCACGATCCCGTAGCCACCTTTTGTGAAAATTTTATCATGTACCGGACCGTTGGCGATGTGCGGCTTGCTACATTCACAGATGTTTTTTGCTACTTCCAGTAGCAGATCATCAGGAGTGATTTCAGGATCGTAGATAAAGGTCAGGTTTGGTGAAACCTGCTTAAGTTCAGCATCTGCACGCAATATTGCGCGAGTGATGGGCGAATCAGCCGGGCCGATATTGGCGTGCATGAAGGCGTCTGGCAAGGTTCTGTCGAGATAACGCCAGAAACGTTTTATTCGAATATCGATCTCGTCTTGTGTTAGAATTCTAACATATGGTTGCAACAACGCATCCAGTTGCCCCAGGTAGACCGGCATCGATGTGACCGACGGTACGTGGTGGTAAAGAATGGTCAGCAGAGAGAGTGCATCATCAAGATCTTTCGCGCCTTCCAGCTCCAGCCATTCAGAACCGTTCGCCAGAAAACGGGCGTAATCCGGTAAGACATAGCGCGGTTTGTACGGCGCATGACCTTCAAACATATCGCAGATTACGCCTTCATCCAGCGCACGACGGGCTTCGGCAGGTAGCTCCGGGTAAGGCAGATTGTTTTCTGCTTCCAGCGCCAGGAAATGGCGTTTCTGTTCCGGGCTAAGCACCGGACTGGTGACAATTTGCTGGCAACGTTGTTGCAGTGCAATTTCATGAGAAGTGGGCATCTTCTTTTCCTTTTATGCCGAAGGTGATGCGCCATTGTAAGAAGTTTCGTCGTGTTCACTTTGATCCTGATGCGTTTGTCACCAATGACGCATTCGTTTGAAAGTGAATTATTTGAACCAGATCGCATTACAGTAGTGCAAATTTGTAAGTAGATTTCCTTAATTGTGATGTATATCGAAGTGTGTTGCGGAGTCGATGTTAGAATACTAACAAACTCGCAAGGTGAATTTTATTGGCGACAAGCCAGGAGAATGAAATGACTGATCTGAAAGCAAGCAGCCTGCGTGCACTGAAATTGATGGACCTGACTACCCTGAATGACGACGACACCGATGAGAAAGTGATCGCTCTGTGTCATCAGGCTAAAACTCCGGTCGGCAATACCGCCGCTATCTGTATCTATCCTCGCTTTATCCCGATTGCTCGCAAAACCCTGAAAGAGCAGGGCACCCCGGAAATCCGTATTGCTACGGTAACTAACTTCCCACACGGTAACGACGACATCGAAATTGCACTGGCGGAAACCCGTGCGGCAATCGCCTACGGTGCTGATGAAGTTGACGTGGTGTTCCCGTACCGTGCGCTGATGGCGGGTAACGAGCAGGTTGGTTTTGATCTGGTGAAAGCCTGTAAAGAGGCTTGTGCAGCAGCGAACGTACTGCTGAAAGTGATCATCGAAACCGGCGAACTGAAAGACGAAGCGTTGATCCGCAAAGCGTCTGAAATCTCCATCAAAGCCGGTGCTGACTTCATCAAAACCTCTACCGGTAAAGTGGCGGTGAACGCGACCCCAGAAAGCGCGCGCATCATGATGGAAGTCATCAAGGATATGGGCGTAGAAAAAACCGTTGGTTTCAAACCGGCGGGCGGCGTGCGTACTGCGGAAGATGCGCAGAAATATCTCGCTATCGCAGATGAACTGTTCGGCGCTGACTGGGCAGATGCGCGTCACTATCGCTTTGGTGCTTCCAGCCTGCTGGCAAGCCTGCTGAAAGCACTGGGCCACGGCGACGGTAAGAGCGCCAGCAGCTACTAAGTAAGATGCTTTGCGCCTGATGCGCTGTGCTTATCAGGCCTACGGGTAGATACGTCTCGTAGGCCGGATAAGGCGTAGACGCATCTGGCAAAAGCCGCTTCATACTCTTTTCCTCGGGAGGTTACCTTGTTTCTCGCACAAGAAATTATTCGTAAAAAACGTGATGGTCATGCGTTGAGCGATGAAGAAATTCGTTTTTTTATCAACGGCATTCGCGACAACACTATCTCCGAAGGGCAGATTGCCGCCCTCGCGATGACCATTTTCTTCCACGATATGACGATGCCGGAGCGTGTCTCGCTGACCATGGCGATGCGAGATTCAGGAACCGTTCTCGACTGGAAAAGCCTACATCTGAATGGCCCGATTGTTGATAAACACTCGACCGGCGGCGTCGGCGATGTGACTTCGCTGATGTTGGGGCCAATGGTCGCAGCCTGCGGCGGCTATATTCCGATGATCTCCGGTCGCGGCCTCGGTCATACTGGCGGCACGCTCGACAAACTGGAATCCATCCCTGGCTTCGATATCTTCCCGGATGACAACCGTTTCCGCGAAATTATTAAAGATGTCGGCGTGGCGATTATCGGCCAGACCAGCTCACTGGCTCCGGCGGACAAACGTTTCTACGCGACCCGCGATATTACCGCAACCGTGGACTCTATCCCGTTGATTACCGCCTCTATTCTGGCGAAAAAACTGGCGGAAGGTCTGGATGCGCTGGTGATGGACGTGAAAGTGGGTAGCGGCGCGTTTATGCCGACCTACGAACTCTCTGAAGCCCTTGCCGAAGCGATTGTTGGTGTGGCTAACGGCGCTGGTGTGCGCACCACCGCGTTGCTCACTGATATGAATCAGGTGCTGGCCTCCAGTGCCGGTAACGCGGTTGAAGTGCGTGAAGCGGTGCAGTTCCTGACCGGTGAGTATCGTAACCCGCGTCTGTTTGATGTCACGATGGCGCTGTGCGTGGAGATGCTTATCTCCGGCAAACTGGCGAAAGATGACGCCGAAGCGCGCGCGAAATTGCAGGCGGTGATGGATAACGGTAAAGCGGCAGAAGTCTTTGGTCGTATGGTGGCAGCACAAAAAGGCCCGACCGACTTCGTTGAGAACTACGCGAAGTATCTGCCGACAGCGATGCTGACGAAAGCAGTCTATGCTGATACCGAAGGTTTTGTCAGTGAAATGGATACCCGTGCGCTGGGGATGGCAGTCGTTGCAATGGGCGGCGGTCGCCGTCAGGCATCTGACTCCATCGATTATAGCGTCGGCTTCACTGATATGGCGCGTCTGGGCGACCAGGTAGACGGCCAGCGTCCGCTGGCGGTTATCCACGCGAAAGACGAAACCACCTGGCAGGAAGCGGCAAAAGCGGTGAAAGCGGCAATTAAACTTGCCGATAAAGCACCGGAAAGCAAACCAACTGTCTATCGCCGTATCAGCGAATAACGGTATACTGATCTGATCATTTAAATTTGAAGCACTGAGTACGGAGAACATATGAAACGTGCATTTATTATGGTGCTGGACTCATTCGGCATCGGCGCTACAGAAGATGCAGAACGCTTTGGTGACGTCGGGGCCGACACCCTGGGTCATATCGCAGAAGCTTGCGCCAAAGGCGAAGCTGATAACGGTCGTAAAGGCCCGCTCAATCTGCCAAATCTAACCCGTCTGGGGCTGGCGAAAGCACACGAAGGTTCTACCGGTTTCATTCCGGCGGGAATGGACGGCAACGCTGAAGTTATCGGCGCGTACGCATGGGCGCACGAAATGTCATCTGGTAAAGACACCCCGTCTGGTCACTGGGAAATCGCTGGTGTCCCGGTTCTGTTTGAGTGGGGATACTTTTCCGATCACGAAAACAGCTTCCCGCAAGAGCTGCTGGATAAACTGGTTGAACGCGCTAATCTGCCGGGTTACCTCGGTAACTGCCACTCTTCCGGTACGGTCATTCTGGATCAACTGGGCGAAGAGCACATGAAAACCGGCAAGCCGATTTTCTATACCTCCGCTGACTCCGTGTTCCAGATTGCTTGCCACGAAGAAACCTTTGGTCTGGATAAACTCTACGAACTGTGCGAAATCGCCCGTGAAGAGCTGACCAACGGCGGCTACAACATCGGTCGCGTTATCGCCCGTCCGTTTATCGGCGACAAAGCCGGTAACTTCCAGCGCACCGGTAACCGTCACGATCTGGCAGTTGAACCGCCAGCACCGACCGTACTGCAGAAACTGGTTGATGAAAAACACGGTCAGGTGGTTTCTGTCGGTAAAATTGCAGACATCTACGCTAACTGCGGCATCACCAAGAAAGTGAAAGCGACTGGCCTGGACGCGCTGTTTGACGCCACCATCAAAGAGATGAAGGAAGCGGGTGACAATACCATCGTCTTCACCAACTTCGTTGACTTCGACTCTTCCTGGGGCCACCGTCGCGACGTCGCGGGTTATGCCGCAGGTCTGGAACTGTTCGACCGCCGTTTGCCGGAGCTGATGTCTCTGCTGCGTGATGACGACATCCTGATCCTCACCGCTGACCACGGTTGTGATCCGACCTGGACCGGTACTGACCATACGCGTGAACACATTCCGGTACTGGTGTATGGCCCGAAAGTGAAACCCGGTTCGCTGGGTCACCGTGAAACCTTTGCGGATATCGGCCAGACGCTGGCAAAATATTTTGGTACTTCTGATATGGAATATGGCAAAGCCATGTTCTGATGGATTTGGGCGGAGCGTTGACTCCGCCTTTGTTATGTCACAAAAAGGATAAAACGATGGCTACCCCACACATTAATGCAGAAATGGGCGATTTCGCTGACGTAGTTTTGATGCCTGGCGACCCGCTGCGTGCAAAATATATTGCTGAAAACTTTCTTGAAGATGTCCGTGAAGTGAACAACGTTCGCGGTATGCTGGGCTTTACCGGTACTTACAAGGGCCGCAAAATTTCCGTAATGGGTCACGGTATGGGGATCCCGTCCTGCTCCATCTACACCAAAGAACTGATCACCGATTTCGGCGTGAAGAAAATCATCCGCGTGGGTTCCTGTGGCGCAGTTCTGCCGCACGTAAAACTGCGTGACGTGGTGATCGGTATGGGTGCCTGCACCGACTCCAAAGTTAACCGTATCCGTTTTAAAGACCATGACTTCGCCGCTATCGCTGACTTTGACATGGTGCGTAACGCAGTGGACGCGGCTAAAGCACTGGGCGTTGATGCTCGCGTTGGTAACTTGTTCTCCGCTGATCTGTTCTACTCCCCAGACGGCGAAATGTTCGACGTGATGGAAAAATACGGCATCCTCGGCGTAGAAATGGAAGCGGCAGGTATTTATGGTGTGGCTGCAGAGTTTGGCGCGAAAGCGCTGGCTATCTGCACCGTGTCTGACCATATCCGCACTCACGAGCAGACCACTGCCGAAGAGCGTCAGACCACCTTCAATGACATGATCAAAATCGCGCTGGAATCCGTTCTGCTGGGCGATAAAGAGTAATGGTGTTTCGCTGAAAGGCGATTGTCGTGTGAAGCCGGAGCGGGAGACTGCTCCGGCTTTTTAGTATCTATTCATCTTTCACTACCATGTAAAGTGTTTTACTTTACATTTCAATAGAATCTGCTAATAAATCTATTCAAGTATCTATTCACGAATCTATTCATTAATGAGCGAACTGACCGATCTTTTACTGCAAGGGCCGCGTTCTGCCCCGGAATTGCGCCAGCGTCTGGCAATGAGTCAGGCGACGTTCTCACGCCTTGTTGTCAGAGAAGATCGGGTGATTCGCTTCGGCAAAGCGCGGGCAACGCGTTATGCACTGCTGCGCCCTTATCGCGGAATAGAATGTATCCCCGTCTGGCGAGTGGACGATACCGGAAAGGCATATAAATTCGCCGATATCCAGTTGTGCTGGCCGCAGGGAAGTTGTCTGGTAACTGGCGCAAAGGGCGACGAACAGTGGTTTGATGGTTTGCCCTGGTATATTACTGATCTGCGACCGCAGGGGTTTTTGGGGCGCGCGTGGGGCAGGAAGTTAGCCGCGCAACTGAATCTGTCTGAAGATATCCGTCTCTGGCAGGAAGAAGATGTGCTCTATGCCCTGACCGTATTTAGCGGTGAATATACTGGCGGCTGGCTGGTCGGGGAGGGGAATTATCAGCGATGGATTACAGCACAACGCCCTGCGGCAATTCCTCTGGATCAAAAACTCACCCATTACGAACAGCTGGCAAGTGATGCACTGGCAGGAGAAATTGTGGGTTCTTCTACGGGCGGCGAGCAGCCAAAATTTACCTGTTATGCACAAACGCCGTCAGGCAATAAACATGTGTTGGTGAAATTCACCGTGCCACAGCAAACCGCGGTCAGCCAACGCTGGGGTGACCTGCTAATTGCCGAATCTATTGCCGCGCAAATCCTGGGCGACGGTGGAATCCACGTCATCGAGTCAACTGTGCTAGTAACAAGTAACAGGCAGGTATTCCTTGAAGCGGAACGCTTTGACTGTAAAGGTAACGATGGTCGCTTGCCCATTGTGTCGCTGGAGGCGGTGCAGAGTGAGTTTGTCTCTTCTCCGGGATCGTGGCCGCAGGCAATGCGCCGTTTGTGTGAGCAACAACTTGTCACTCACCAGAGCGTGGCGCAAACAGAAGTGATCTGGGCGTTTGGGCGACTTATCGCCAACAGCGATATGCACGCAGGCAATTTATCATTTTATTTATCTGAACCACCATTTGCGCTGACGCCCGTCTACGACATGCTGCCGATGGCCTATGCGCCGAACAGCGCTGGAATGCTGCGTGATGCTGCCATTGAGGTGAAGTTTGATCTTAACGTCAGTAAAAGTGCATGGTTAATGGCGATCCCGCTGGCGCAGCAGTTCTGGCAAGCGGTCGCCGGAGATGCGCGTATCAGCGAGGCGTTTCGCCACATTGCGCAGGAAATGCCGGAAAAAATCCGGCAAATCGAAGAGAAAGTTGCCCGTATGGGCGGGTAACTATCGCACCGCCCCCGCTAACCACGCCGACAATTCCCGTAGCTCTTTTTCCTGTCCCGGAAAATCAATCAACAGAGCTTCACACTCTTGTTGCAGCATATCCGCGCGGTACAGGCAACCTTGCAGTTGCTCAGCCAGGGCTTCCAGCGGCGTGGGGTTGAGGCTGTCGGTAAACACCTGGGCGCGGGTAATATGGCCTTTTTCAACGTCGAAGTGTAGCTCCACGCCGCCCCAGCTAAAGCGTTCATCCAGCAGATGTGAAAACGCCGGAGCCTGACCGAAGTTCCACTCCCAGCTACTCTGACGGGCAAAGGTTTCAGCGAAATTTGGCAAGTCTGGCGTTTTGTCCGGGGAGATAATTTCCGCTTCTACACGCTCGCCATAATGGGCGAAAAAGGCTTCACGAATCGCCTCGCAAACCTGTCCATGGGTGATCCCAGGCTGCAATTCAGTCAGATTGGTCACGCGAGAACGTACCGAAGTAATGCCTTTCGCTGCCAGTTTCTTTTTATCCGGGTTGAGATAGTTTGCCAGGCGGCTGAGATCGGCATTGAGTAGCAAGGTGCCGTGGTGGAAGCCGCGATCTTTGGTTTCGCGATAGGCTGAGCCAGAGACTTTGCGATCGCCTTCGGCTGTTTTCACCACCAGGTCGTTGCGCCCGGAAGCTTCTGCGGTGACGCCAAGCGTATTCAGCGCGTTGAGTACAATCGCCGTGGAGATGGTTTTATCGTACTCCGGCTTGCCAGCCATAAAGGTAAAGCAGGTATTACCGAGGTCGTGGAACACCGCGCCGCCGCCGCTACTGCGTCGCGCCAGGCGGACGTTATCTTCTTCCATCCGCCGGGTATTGCACTCTTTCCACGGGTTCTGCGCGCGACCAATCACTACCGTGTCGGCATTGCGCCAGAGAAACAGTACGCGCTGCGTGGCGGGCATCTGGCGAAAAATACACTCTTCTACCGCCAGATTAAACCACGGGTCGTAAGAGTCAGAGATAAGCAGGCGTAATGTGGTCATAACGATTTCCTTTCTTGTAGTAATGGGTCACTCTTTTGGCTCGTTTTCTTCCTCTTCCGGTACCGAGTTGTTGGCGGTTAAAAGGAAGGGCGATTGCTGCCAGCGGGTGCGTTTACCCTGCAATAGCGTGCGAGTCAGCACCACGCCGATCGCCAGTGCGAGCAGCAACATCAGGCGTAAAATATTGGTGGTGTTATCGACCTGTTTGGCTTCGGTGGCGAGCGTATGGGTGTCCAGCGTCAGACGCAGATAGCCGAGCGGGCCATTTTTCCCCTCGATAGGTTCGACAATTTGCTGATTAAAATAGCTGCCGGCTTTTTTCCCGTTGAGCGCCAGTCGGTCGCGTACTTCTACGCTTTCTCCTGCGCGAGCGATAAGATCGCCTTGTTCATCGTATACGCCCGCGTCGAGAATGCGGCTTTCATGTGTTAACTGGTTGAGTATGGTCTGAATGCGTTTTTCATCTGGCGAGTCGGTTCGCATCAGTGGTGCAACGTTCAGCGTCACCTGACGCGCCAGAGTGCGAGCCAGTTCTTCCAGCTGTGGATTGCGCTGCCGTTGGTGGTTTTGACTAAACCAGGACGCACCTTGCATCAGGGCGACCAGCAAGGCAAGACAGAACAGGACAATCACTGCCCGATGCAGCCGGAATTTTAGTTTTGTGCGAGCCATGTTCCACCCTTTGAAAATTTGAGACTTAATGTTGCCAGAAGCAATGGATACAAGGTAGCCTCATGCGTTATTTTCCCTGCTTCGAACGATTTTACAGGAGCCTTAATGCCTAACATTACCTGGTGCGATCTGCCTGAAGATGTCTCTTTATGGCCAGGTCTGCCTCTTTCATTAAGTGGTGATGAAGTCATGCCACTGGATTACCACGCAGGTCGTAGCGGCTGGCTGCTGTATGGTCGAGGGCTGGATAAACAACGTCTGACCCAGTACCAGAGCAAACTTGGCGCGGCGATGGTGATTGTCGCCGCCTGGTGTGTGGAAGATTATCAGGTGATTCGTCTGGCAGGTTCACTCACCGCGCGAGCAACGCGTCTGGCCCATGAAGCGCAACTGGATGTCGCGCCGTTGGGGAAAATTCCACATTTGCGTACGCCGGGGCTGTTGGTGATGGATATGGACTCCACCGCCATCCAGATTGAATGTATTGATGAAATTGCCAGGCTGGCCGGAACGGGCGAGATGGTGGCGGAAGTGACCGAACGGGCGATGCGCGGGGAACTCGATTTTACCGCCAGTCTGCGCAGTCGCGTGGCGACGCTGAAAGGCGCTGACGCGAACATTTTGCTACAGGTGCGTGAAAATCTGCCGCTGATGCCAGGATTAACGCAATTGGTACTCAAGCTGGAAACGCTGGGCTGGAAAGTGGCGATTGCCTCCGGCGGGTTTACCTTCTTTGCTGAATATCTGCGCGACAAGCTGCGATTAACCGCCGTGGTAGCCAATGAACTGGAGATCATGGACGGTAAATTTACCGGCAATGTGATCGGCGACATTGTAGATGCACAGTACAAAGCGAAAACACTGACTCGCCTGGCGCAGGAGTATGAAATCCCGTTGGCGCAGACAGTGGCGATTGGCGATGGCGCCAACGACCTGCCGATGATCAAAGCAGCGGGGCTGGGAATTGCCTACCATGCCAAGCCAAAAGTGAATGAAAAGACGGAAGTGACCATCCGTCACGCCGACCTGATGGGCGTATTCTGCATCCTCTCTGGCAGTCTGAATCAGAAGTAATTGTACGCCCGTCATTCTGCGGGCGGCACAGCATTAACGAGGTACACCGTGGCAAAAGCTCCAAAACGCGCCTTTGTTTGTAATGAATGTGGGGCAGATTATCCGCGCTGGCAGGGACAGTGCAGCGCCTGCCATGCCTGGAATACCATCACCGAGGTACGTCTTGCCGCGTCGCCAACGGTGGCGCGTAACGAGCGTCTGAGTGGCTATGCCGGTAGCACCGGGGTGGCGAAAGTCCAGAAACTCTCCGATATCAGCCTTGAAGAGCTGCCGCGTTTTTCCACCGGATTTAAAGAATTTGACCGCGTGTTAGGCGGCGGCGTTGTGCCGGGAAGCGCCATTCTGATTGGCGGTAACCCCGGTGCCGGGAAATCCACGCTGTTGCTGCAAACATTGTGCAAACTGGCGCAGCAGATGAAAACGCTGTATGTCACCGGCGAAGAGTCGCTGCAACAGGTGGCGATGCGTGCTCACCGTCTCGGCCTGCCGACTGATAACCTGAATATGCTGTCGGAAACCAGCATCGAACAGATCTGCCTGATTGCCGAAGAAGAGCAACCGAAGCTGATGGTGATCGACTCTATCCAGGTGATGCACATGGCTGATGTGCAGTCTTCGCCAGGCAGCGTGGCGCAGGTGCGTGAAACGGCGGCTTACCTGACGCGCTTCGCCAAAACGCGCGGTGTGGCGATTGTCATGGTGGGTCACGTCACTAAAGATGGCTCGCTGGCTGGCCCTAAAGTGCTGGAACACTGTATCGACTGTTCGGTGCTTCTGGATGGCGATGCCGACTCCCGTTTTCGCACCTTACGCAGCCATAAAAACCGCTTCGGTGCGGTGAATGAGCTGGGCGTTTTCGCGATGACTGAACAGGGGCTGCGCGAAGTCAGCAACCCTTCCGCCATCTTCTTAAGCCGTGGCGATGAAGTGACCTCCGGCAGTTCGGTTATGGTTGTGTGGGAAGGAACGCGCCCGCTGCTGGTTGAGATCCAGGCGCTGGTCGATCACTCGATGATGGCGAATCCACGCCGCGTGGCGGTTGGGCTGGAGCAAAACCGACTGGCGATCCTGCTGGCGGTGCTGCACCGTCACGGTGGTCTGCAAATGGCCGATCAGGATGTGTTTGTAAACGTGGTCGGCGGTGTGAAGGTGACCGAAACCAGTGCCGACTTAGCATTACTGCTGGCGATGGTTTCCAGCCTGCGCGACAGGCCGCTGCCGCAGGATCTGGTGGTGTTTGGTGAAGTGGGGCTGGCAGGTGAGATCCGTCCGGTGCCCAGCGGTCAGGAACGAATCTCTGAAGCGGCGAAACACGGTTTTCGCCGGGCGATTGTTCCGGCAGCCAACGTACCGAAAAAAGCGCCGGAAGGGATGCAGATTTTTGGCGTTAAAAAACTCTCCGACGCGCTCAGCGTGTTTGACGACTTATAATGAGAGATACGGAGGGAGATATGTCGTCATTTGATTACCTGAAAACTGCCATCAAGCAACAGGGCTGCACGCTACAGCAGGTAGCCGATGCCAGCGGTATGACCAAAGGGTATTTAAGCCAGTTACTGAATGCCAAAATTAAAAGCCCCAGTGCGCAAAAGCTGGAGGCGTTACACCGTTTTTTGGGGCTGGAGTTTCCCCGCCAGAAGAAAACGATCGGCGTTGTATTCGGTAAGTTTTACCCGCTGCATACTGGACATATCTATCTAATCCAGCGCGCCTGTAGCCAGGTTGACGAGCTGCATATCATTATGGGCTTTGATGATACCCGTGACCGCGCGTTGTTTGAGGACAGCGCTATGTCGCAGCAGCCAACGGTGCCGGATCGTCTGCGTTGGTTATTGCAAACCTTTAAGTATCAGAAAAATATCCGTATTCATGCTTTCAACGAAGAGGGCATGGAGCCGTATCCGCACGGCTGGGATGTGTGGAGCAACGGCATCAAAAAGTTTATGGTCGAGAAGGGGATCCAGCCGGACTTGATCTACACCTCGGAAGAAGCCGACGCGCCGCAGTATATGGAACATCTGGGGATCAAGACGGTGCTGGTCGATCCGAAACGCACTTTTATGAATATCAGCGGTGCGCAGATCCGCGAAAACCCGTTCCGCTACTGGGAATATATTCCTACCGAAGTGAAGCCGTTTTTTGTGCGTACTGTGGCGATCCTCGGTGGTGAATCTAGCGGTAAATCCACCCTGGTAAACAAACTTGCCAATATTTTCAACACTACCAGTGCGTGGGAATATGGTCGCGATTATGTTTTTTCGCACCTCGGCGGCGATGAGATTGCGCTGCAGTATTCCGACTACGATAAAATCGCGCTGGGACATGCGCAATATATTGATTTTGCAGTGAAATACGCTAATAAAGTGGCGTTTATCGACACCGATTTTGTCACTACCCAGGCGTTCTGCAAAAAGTACGAAGGGCGTGAACATCCGTTCGTACAGGCGCTGATCGATGAATATCGTTTTGATCTGGTGATCCTGCTGGAGAATAACACGCCGTGGGTGGCGGATGGTTTACGCAGCCTCGGTAGTTCGGTGGATCGTAAAGAGTTCCAGAATTTGCTGGTGGAGATGCTGGAAGAGAACAATATCGAATTCGTGCGGGTTGAAGAGGACGATTACGACAGCCGTTTCCTGCGCTGCGTGGAGCTGGTGCGGGAGATGATGGGGGAGCAGAGATAAGACCCAATGCCTGATGCGATGCTTATCGCGTCTTATCAGGCCCACGGTTTCACAACGTATTGAAATTGCTGGGTTTGAGGCCGGATAAGGCGCTTACGACGCATCCGGCATTCAGAGTCTAATGCCTGATGCGACGCTTACCGCGTCTTATCAGGCCTGGAGTTTCACAGCGTATTGAAATCGCTGGGTTTGTAGGTCGGATAAGGCGTTCACGCCGCATCGGGCATTCGGAGTCTAATGCCTGATGCGATGCTTACCGCGTCTTATCAGACCTGGAGTGTCACAACGTATTGAAATCGCTGGTTTTGTAGGCCGGATAAGGCGTTTACGCCGCATCCGGCATTTTACGCATTACTTCGCAATACGCTTGTACTTGATACGCTTCGGCTCCAGCGCGTCTGCGCCCAGCGTGCGTTTCTTGTACTCTTCGTACTCGGTAAAGTTACCTTCGAAGAACTCAACTTTACCTTCATCCTGGTAATCCAGAATGTGCGTGGCGATACGGTCGAGGAACCAACGGTCGTGCGAGATAACCATCGCACAGCCCGGGAACTCCAGCAGGGCGTTTTCCAGCGCGCGCAGGGTTTCGATATCCAGGTCGTTGGTCGGTTCGTCGAGCAGCAGCATGTTGCCGCCAACCTGCAGCAGCTTCGCCAGATGCAGACGACCGCGCTCACCGCCGGAGAGTTCGCCAACGCGTTTACCCTGATCAACCCCTTTAAAGTTAAAGCGGCCAACGTAGGCGCGGCTTGGCATCTCAGTGTTGCCGATCTTCATGATATCCAGCCCGCCGGAAACTTCTTCCCAAACGGTTTTGCTGTTATCCATTGAGTCACGGAACTGATCAACCGACGCCAGTTTCACCGTTTCACCCAAAGTGATGGTGCCGCTGTCCGGCTGTTCCTGACCGGAGATCATACGGAACAGTGTCGATTTACCCGCGCCGTTCGGACCGATGATCCCAACGATTGCCCCTTTCGGGATCGAGAAGCTCAGGTCATCAATCAGCAGGCGATCGCCGTAGGATTTACGCAGGTTGCTGACTTCCAGCACTTTATCGCCCAGACGCGGTCCAGGTGGAATAAACAGTTCGTTGGTTTCGTTACGTTTCTGATATTCGGTGCTGTTCAGCTCTTCAAAGCGTGCCAGACGCGCTTTGCCTTTCGACTGACGGCCTTTTGTGCCCTGACGCACCCATTCCAGCTCTTTCTCAATCGATTTACGACGCGCTGCTTCTTGTGAAGCTTCTTGCGCCAGACGCTGATCTTTCTGCTCCAGCCAGGAGGAGTAGTTGCCTTCCCATGGAATACCTTCACCACGGTCAAGTTCGAGGATCCAGCCAGCGACGTTATCGAGGAAGTAACGGTCGTGGGTAATCGCCACCACGGTGCCTTCGAAGTCGTGCAGGAAGCGCTCCAGCCATGCCACGGATTCCGCATCCAGGTGGTTGGTCGGTTCGTCGAGCAGCAGCATGTCTGGTTTTTCTAACAGCAGGCGGCACAACGCCACGCGACGACGCTCACCACCGGAGAGGTTAGCGATTTTTGCCTCCCAGTCCGGCAGACGCAGCGCATCCGCCGCGCGCTCCAGTTGCACGTTCAGGTTATGACCGTCGTGAGCCTGAATGATTTCTTCCAGACGGCCCTGCTCAGCAGCCAGTTTGTCAAAATCAGCATCTGGATCGGCATACAGCGCATACACTTCGTCCAGACGTTTCAGCGCATTAACCACTTCAGAAAGCGCTTCTTCCACGGATTCACGCACCGTGTGTTCCGGGTTCAGTTGCGGTTCCTGCGGCAAATAACCAATCTTAATATCTGGCTGCGGGCGAGCTTCGCCTTCGATGTCTTTATCAATGCCCGCCATAATGCGCAGCAGGGTAGATTTACCCGCGCCGTTCAGACCCAGGACGCCGATTTTTGCCCCAGGGAAGAAACTCAGAGAGATGTTTTTCAAAATATGACGTTTCGGCGGAACAACTTTGCCGACACGATGCATGGTATAAACGAATTGAGCCACGTTGGACTTCGCCTCTATGTTTATCGTGATAATGAGTTTTCAAAGGCGAAGTGTAGCCTGTTTCCCTGTCTAATCCCAGCCAGTCGATCACCCCGTAAAAGTAAAAAAGTGTCCGTAACGTGGCGCAAACGGCAATGACTGGTTAGCATAAATCTATTACGCGGCATGATGCTGCATTGATGTATTGACACTTAGAGGATGCGCTTGTGGAAAAAGCCAAACAAGTTACCTGGCGGCTGTTGGCTGCCGGTGTCTGTCTGCTGACGGTCAGCAGCGTGGCGCGAGCCGACTCACTGGATGAGCAGCGTAGCCGCTACGCGCAAATTAAGCAGGCCTGGGATAATCGACAAATGGATGTGGTCGAACAAATTATGCCATCCCTGAAGGATTATCCGCTTTACCCCTATCTGGAATATCGCCAGATTACTGATGATTTAATGAATCAACCGGCGATCACGGTCACTAACTTTGTTCGTGCCAACCCTACGCTTCCTCCGGCTCGCACGCTGCAATCACGTTTCGTCAATGAACTGGCGAGACGCGAAGACTGGCGTGGCTTGTTAGCGTTTAGCCCGGAAAAGCCTGCGACTACCGAAGCGCAATGTAATTACTACTATGCAAAATGGAACACCGGGCAGAGTGAAGAAGCCTGGCAAGGGGCGAAAGAGCTGTGGCTAACCGGCAAGAGCCAGCCTAATGCTTGTGACAAATTATTTAGCGTCTGGCGCGCGTCAGGCAAACAAGATCCGCTGGCGTATTTAGAGCGTATCCGCCTGGCGATGAAAGCGGGTAACACAGGTCTGGTGACCGTGCTGGCAGGGCAGATGCCAGCCGATTACCAGACTATCGCTTCGGCAATCATTTCACTGGCGAACAACCCTAATACGGTGCTGACCTTTGCGCGTACAACTGGAGCGACCGATTTTACCCGTCAGATGGCGGCAGTAGCCTTTGCCAGCGTCGCGCGCCAGGATGCAGAAAACGCACGGCTGATGATCCCTTCGCTTGCTCAGGCGCAGCAGCTTAATGAAGATCAGATTCAGGAACTGCGCGATATCGTTGCCTGGCGTTTGATGGGCAACGATGTCACTGACGAACAAGCAAAATGGCGCGATGACGCCATTATGCGCTCGCAATCCACGTCGTTGATTGAACGCCGCGTACGGATGGCGCTGGGTACTGGCGATCGTCGGGGCCTGAATACCTGGCTGGCACGCTTGCCGATGGAAGCGAAAGAGAAAGATGAATGGCGTTACTGGCAGGCGGATTTATTGCTGGAACGTGGGCGTGACACTGAAGCGAAAGAGATTTTACATCAGTTGATGCAGCAGCGTGGTTTCTACCCGATGGTTGCTGCTCAGCGCCTTGGTGAAGAGTATCAACTGAAGATTGATAAAGCGTCGCAGAATGTCGACAGTGCTCTGATTCAGGGGCCGGAGATGGCGCGCGTGCGCGAGCTGATGTACTGGAATCTCGATAATACCGCGCGTAGCGAGTGGGCTAATCTGGTGAAGAGCAGGTCGAAAGCCGAGCAGGCGCAACTGGCACGGTATGCTTTCAACAATCACTGGTGGGATCTCAGCGTTCAGGCGACGATCGCCGGAAAACTTTGGGATCATCTGGAGGAGCGATTCCCGCTGGCCTACAACGATCTTTTCAAACGCTACACCAGCGGTAAAGAGATCCCGCAAAGCTATGCGATGGCGATTGCTCGTCAGGAGAGCGCCTGGAATCCGAAAGTGAAGTCACCGGTCGGGGCCAGCGGGCTGATGCAGATTATGCCTGGTACGGCGACCCATACGGTGAAGATGTTTTCTATTCCTGGTTACAGCAGCCCTGGGCAATTGTTAGATCCAGAAACTAACATCAACATCGGCACCAGCTACCTGCAATATGTTTATCAGCAGTTTGGCAATAACCGCATTTTCTCCTCGGCAGCCTATAATGCCGGCCCAGGGCGGGTACGCACCTGGCTTGGCAACAGCGCGGGGCGTATCGACGCGGTGGCGTTTGTCGAGAGCATTCCATTCTCCGAAACGCGCGGTTATGTGAAGAACGTGCTGGCTTATGACGCGTACTATCGCTATTTCATGGGCGAAAAGCCAACCTTGATGAGCGCCACAGAATGGGGGCGTCGTTACTGATCTGTCCGTTTATGATATGCTATCGTACTCTTTAGCGAGTACAACCGGGGGAGGCATTTGACTTCCCCCGCTAACAATGGCGACACACTATGGCTCAACAATCACCCTATTCAGCAGCGATGGCAGAACAGCGTCACCAGGAGTGGTTACGCTTTGTCGACTTGCTTAAGAATGCCTACCAAAACGATCTCCATTTACCACTGCTAAACCTGATGCTGACGCCGGATGAACGCGAAGCATTGGGGACTCGCGTGCGTATCGTCGAAGAGTTGTTGCGCGGTGAAATGAGCCAGCGCGAGTTAAAAAATGAACTCGGTGCAGGCATTGCCACCATTACGCGTGGATCTAACAGCCTGAAAGCCGCGCCTGTCGAGCTGCGTCAGTGGCTGGAAGACGTGTTGCTAAAAAGCGATTGATTTTGTAGGCCTGATAAGACGCGTCAGCGTCGCATCAGGCGCTTAATACACCGCATTATGAAACGGACTCAGTGCCAGGATCACCGCCTGGTAATAGACGCTGGCGCGAGTGAGTTTCCCGGCGGTAAACACGCCGATTGCTCCTTCTTTACGACCAATCTCATCAATGCCGGTATAGCGCGACATTACGGGGCCAAGCGCCTCGCCTTCACGTACTTTCTCCAGAATCACCGCAGGCAACGGCAGAGTTGCCGAACGCGCTTCGCCACGTTGGCTGGCGTTTTCAATCACCACCCAACTAAAGGTGCTGTCGCCATCAATCCCCGCTTCAATCGCCACCCAAAAATCAGCCTCTGGATGTAAACAGCGGGCATTTGCTACCCGATTTCGTGCGCCAGCGCGCGTTTCCTCACTGCCAAAAGGTTGTTCCGGTACGCCGCTCTCGACGGCGACAGACGCAATATGGCAGGATCCTTCGCCGAAGATCTCGTGAAATGCCTGCAGGATGGCCTGAATTTTAGCGGGATTGGTGGTCGCACAGACAACTTGGTGCATAATCAGGATTACTCAGAAAATTAACGTTAAAGCAGTATACGGAAAAAAAGCATGTTACAGGTATATTTTGTCCGCCACGGTGAAACGCAGTGGAACGCCGAACGACGTATTCAGGGCCAGTCTGACAGCCCGCTGACCGCAAAAGGTGAGCAACAGGCGATGCAGGTGGCGATGCGGGCCAAAGAGCTTGGTATTACACATATCATCAGTAGCGATTTAGGCCGCACCCGACGTACGGCAGAAATCATCGCCCAGGCTTGCGGCTGTGACATCATCTTTGATTCCCGCCTGCGTGAGTTGAATATGGGCGTGCTGGAAAAAAGACACATTGATTCTCTGACTGAAGAGGAGGAGAACTGGCGTCGCCAGCTGGTGAACGGCACGGTGGATGGGCGTATTCCTGAAGGCGAATCAATGCAGGAACTCAGTGAACGCGTCAATGCTGCGCTGGAATCTTGTCGGGATTTACCTCCTGGAAGTCGCCCGCTGCTGGTGAGCCACGGGATTGCGCTGGGGTGTCTGGTGAGTACCATCCTGGGCTTACCGGCGTGGGCAGAACGCCGCTTGCGTCTGCGTAACTGTTCTATTTCGCGCGTGGATTACCAGGAAAGTCCGTGGCTGGCATCGGGGTGGGTGGTGGAAACCGCAGGGGACATCTCGCATCTGGATGCCCCTGCATTAGATGAACTGCAGCGTTAACGACGGATCGGAATCAGCAGCTCGCAGCGCAGATTAATTGGGCGATCTCCCGCTTTGGCATCTTCTGCCGGGTAGTATCGCTCAATGTCCTGACCTTTACGGCGCGTCAGGTTGAGCATTGGCATGCACGTACCGTACACCGTCAGGATAAATTCTTGCACGCCGGTTCCCAGACCTTCGTAGGTAAACATTACATATTCGCCGCCTTGCAACAGCACGGGATGCCCTGTCAATACATAACCATCGGCCTGATCCTGGGCTAGTGCGGTGGTGTAGAACACTTCTTGTTCGTCGTCTTTATCCTGACTTGGGCGCGTTTCGTTCAGGCCGTAAAGTACCGGTGGGATTGTCGGTGCGTTGCCGAGAAAATCATGCCAGAACTGGTAGCGCATTTCGTGGCGGAAGTCAGAGATTTGCTCCAGCGAGCAGGAGTAGCTCTGCGTTACACCAATCAGCGGCGTATCTTCCAGCGTGACAAATTTGTGCTCTGGTATAGAGAACTCACCCAGACGCAGCGGTGGGCGAATGCCAAAGGCGCTCCATTCTGGAGAACGACGGTAAAGCGCGGGAGTCTGGGCAAACTGCTTTTTGAACGCTCGGGTAAATGTTTGTTGAGAGTCGAAGCGGTATTGCAGCGCAATATCCAGAATCGGACGCGCGGTCAGGCGTAGCGCAACCGCCGATTTCGACAAACGACGAGCACGAATATACGCGCCAATAGCATGGCCAGTGACATCTTTAAACATTCTCTGCAGGTGCCACTTGGAATAACCTGCTTTCGCCGCTACATTGTCGAGCGACAGGGGCTGATCCAGATGACCTTCCAGCCAGATTAAAAAGTCGCGAATAATGCCGGCCTGATCCATAAAATATCCTCATCCTTTCAACAACGAGCACCTGACATCAGGTAATTGGATAATAGCATTTTTTGCTGTTTTAGCATTCAGTGTTTTTTTCTTAATAGAGTATGTTTTAGGTCTTGACGGAAATAAAAATATTGAAATTTTGTTCTTAATCAATATGTTATTTATTATAGCGAACTAATTACTCAGTGTAACTTATAAAAGTGGTAACAATATGAAATACAAGCATTTGATCCTGTCTTTAAGCCTTATAATGCTGGGACCGTTGGTACATGCGGAAGAAATTGGTTCTGTCGATACCGTATTTAAAATGATTGGCCCGGATCACAAAATTGTCGTTGAGGCTTTTGATGATCCCGATGTGAAAAATGTCACTTGCTATGTGAGCAGAGCGAAAACGGGAGGAATTAAAGGTGGATTAGGTCTGGCGGAAGATACTTCCGACGCGGCTATCTCTTGCCAGCAGGTGGGGCCAATTGAGCTAACCGAGCGTATTAAGAACGGCAAAGCTCAGGGTGAAGTGGTATTCAAAAAACGTACGTCGCTGGTTTTCAAGTCATTACAGGTCGTGCGTTTCTATGATGCCAAACGAAACGCGCTCGCTTACCTGGCCTACTCCGATAAAGTGGTTGACGGTTCACCTAAAAATGCGATCAGCGCCGTACCTGTCATGCCGTGGCGGCAATAACAGGGGCGATATATGAAACGGGAAACAGTCTGGTTAGTGGAAGACGAGCAGGGAATAGCCGACACGCTGGTCTACATGTTGCAGCAGGAAGGTTTTAGCGTCGACGTTTTCGAACGGGGCTTGCCAGTGCTGGACAAAGCGCGCCAGCAGGCTCCCGACGTCATCATTCTCGATGTTGGCTTACCTGATATCAGCGGCTTTGAATTGTGTCGCCAGTTGTTGGCTATCCATCCGGCGCTGCCGGTGCTGTTTCTGACCGCTCGTAGTGAAGAGGTGGATCGTCTGCTTGGGCTGGAGATAGGCGCTGATGACTACGTGGCTAAACCTTTTTCCCCTCGTGAAGTGTGCGCCAGAGTGCGCACTTTACTGCGGCGGGTGAAAAAGTTCTCGACGCCGCCTCCCGTTCTTCGTATTGGACATTTTGAGTTGAATGAGCCAGCGGCACAAATTAGCTGGTTTGATACGCCCTTAACGCTGACACGGTACGAATTTTTACTGTTGAAAACATTACTCAAATCGCCTGGTCGCGTCTGGTCCCGGCAGCAATTGATGGATTGTGTCTGGGAAGATGCGCAGGATACCTACGATCGTACTGTCGATACCCATATTAAAACGCTGCGTGCCAAGTTGCGCGCCATCAACCCCGAGCTTTCACCGATCAATACCCATCGCGGTATGGGATACAGCTTGAGGAGCCTGTAATGCGCATCGGCATGCGGCTGTTGCTGGGCTATTTTTTACTGGTGGCGGTAGCGGCCTGGTTCGTGCTGGCAATTTTTGTCAAAGAAGTTAAACCGGGCGTTAGAAGGGCGACGGAAGGAACGTTGATCGACACGGCAACGTTGCTGGCGGAGCTGGCGCGTCATGATTTGCTCTCTGGCGATCCTGCGCATGGACAACTGGCGCAGGCGTTTAACCAACTGCAAAATCGCCCGTTTCGCGCCAATATCGGCGGAATCAACAAAGTCCGCAATGAATACCATGTCTATATGACTGATGCGCAGGGGAAGGTATTGTTCGATTCGGCAAATAAAGCCGTCGGGCAAGACTACTCTCGCTGGAACGATGTCTGGCTAACGTTGCGTGGTCAGTATGGCGCGCGCAGCACGTTGCAAAACCCTGCTGACCCCGAAAGCTCGGTGATGTATGTCGCCGCCCCCATTATGGACGGCTCACGGCTTATCGGCGTCCTGAGCGTGGGTAAGCCGAATGCGGCGATGGCGCCGGTGATTAAACGTAGCGAGCGGCGAATTTTATGGGCCAGCGCTATTTTGCTGGGAATTGCGTTGGTGATTGGTGCAGGAATGGTGTGGTGGATCAACCGCTCTATTGCCCGACTCACCCGTTATGCTGATTCCGTTACAGACAATAAGCCCGTTTCTCTCCCCAATCTCGGTAGTAGTGAGCTGCGAAAGCTCGCGCAGGCGCTGGAAAGTATGCGCGTGAAGCTGGAGGGGAAAAACTATATTGAGCAGTATGTCTATGCGTTAACCCATGAGCTGAAAAGTCCACTGGCGGCAATTCGGGGGGCGGCGGAAATTTTACGCGAAGGTCCGCCGCCGGAAGTGGTGGCACGTTTCACCGACAATATTCTGGCGCAGAATGTACGTATGCAGGCATTGGTTGAAAGATTGTTACGGCAGGCAAGGCTGGAGAATCGTCAGGAAGTGGCACTGTTGCCAGTGGATATTTCCATGCTGTTTAGAAATGTCAGCGAGGCGCGCGCAGTACAACTGACAGAAAAAAATATTACTCTGAGTGTTATTTCCTCAGAGGTTAAGGTTGCCGCTGATCCTGCGTTGCTGGAACAGGCGTTAGGAAATTTACTGGATAACGCCATCGATTTTACTCCCGGTAATGGCTGCATTACGCTTAGCGCCCACGTTGAACAGGAACATGTAACGCTTAATGTTCAGGATACCGGTAGTGGCATCCCTGACTACGCGCTTTCGCGTATTTTTGAGCGTTTTTACTCTTTGCCGCGCGAGAATGGGCAAAAAAGCAGCGGTCTGGGGCTGGCGTTCGTCAGTGAAGTCGCCCGCTTGCTTAATGGCGAAGTTACGCTGCACAACGTGCCGGAAGGCGGCGTGCTGGCCTCGCTTCGACTTCACCGTCACTTCACATAACTTCAAATTCTTCCCACATAGCCTTCGTAAACTGCCGCTATTGCAAAGGAGAAGACTATGTTGAAATCCCCCCTGTTCTGGAAGATAGCTACCCTGTTTGGCGCTGTATTACTGTTGTTGATTCCATTGATGCTGATTCGGCAGGTGATTGTCGAACGTGCCGATTATCATAGCAATGTTGAAGATGCGATTCGGCAAAGCACCAGCGGGCCGCAAAAGTTGATTGGGCCGCTCATCGCTATTCCTGTAACTGAACTTTATACGGTGCAGGAAGAGGGAAAAACTGTTGAGCGAAAACGAAGTTTTATCCATTTTTGGTTACCGGAATCGTTGATGGTTGATGGCAACCAGAACGTGGAAGAACGCAAGATCGGCATTTATACCGGTCAGGTCTGGCACAGTGATTTAATGTTGAAAGCCGATTTCGATGTTTCGCGCCTGAGTGAATTGAATACCCCTAATCTCACTCTGGGTGAGCCCTTTATTGTCATTAGCGTTGGCGATGCGCGTGGGATTGGTGTGGTGAAAACGCCTGAGTTTAACGGAACGGCGCTGGTCATTGAGCCCGGAACGGGATTAGGGCAAGGCGGGCAGGGCGTACATATCCCTTTATCCGAAGGGAACTGGCTAAAGCAGAACCTGAAGTTGAATATGGCGCTGAATTTAAGCGGTACGGGTGATTTTTCCGTGGTGCCGACGGGGCGTAATAGCGAGATGACCTTAACCAGTAACTGGCCGCATCCCAGTTTTTTAGGTGATTTTTTGCCGGCGAAGCGGGAAATTAGCGCGTCAGGTTTTCAGGCTCAGTGGCAAAGTAGTTGGTTCGCCAATAACCTCGGAGAACGTTTTGCTACAGACAATGATAACAGTTGGGAGGATTTCCCGGCGTTTAGTGTTGCGGTAACTACGCCCGCCGATCAGTATCAATTAACGGATCGTGCGACTAAATATGCCATCTTATTAATAGCCCTGACTTTTATGGCCTTTTTTATCTTTGAAACGTTAACCGCGCAACGTTTACACCCGATGCAGTATTTGCTGGTGGGATTGTCTTTGGTGATGTTTTATTTACTCTTGCTGGCGCTTTCTGAACATATTGGTTTTACGTTGGCATGGATAATTGCCAGTCTGGTGGGCGCGGTAATAAACGGTGTGTATTTACAGGCGGTATTAAAAGGCTGGCGTAACAGCATATTGTTTACCGTGGCACTGTTGGTGCTGGATGGTGTGATGTGGGGACTGTTGAATTCTGCCGATAGTGCGCTTCTGTTGGGGACGAGTGTGCTGGTGGCGGCGCTGGCAGGTATGATGTTTGTAACGCGAAATATCGACTGGTATGCATTTTCACTGCCGAAAATGAAAGCCAGCAAAGAAGTCACAATGGACGATGAGTTACGTATCTGGAAATAAAAAGCGCCGTTTGAAATTGATGAGGAACGTAAATTTGCCTGATGCGCCACGCTTATCAGGCCTACGAGGATGGTGCAATATATTGCATTTGTACGATTTTGTAAGCTGGATAAGGTGTTCGCGCCATTCAGAGCGGGTTACAGCAATAAAAAACGGCGCTAAAAAGCGCCGTTTTTTGGACGGTAGTAAAGCCGATTAATCTTCCAGATCACCGCAGAAACGATAACCTTCACCGTGAATGGTGGCGATGATTTCCGGCGTATCCGGCGTAGATTCGAAGTGTTTACGAATACGACGGATTGTCACGTCTACGGTACGGTCATGTGGCTTCAGCTCACGACCGGTCATTTTCTTCAGCAGTTCAGCACGAGACTGAATTTTGCCTGGGTTTTCGCAGAAGTGAAGCATGGCGCGGAACTCACTGCGTGGCAGTTTGTACTGCTCGCCATCAGGGCCGATCAATGAACGGCTGTTGATGTCCAGTTCCCAACCATTGAACTTATAGCTTTCAACGCTACGACGTTCTTCGCTGACAGTACCCAGGTTCATGGTACGGGACAGCAGGTTGCGTGCACGGATAGTCAGTTCACGCGGGTTGAACGGTTTGGTGATGTAGTCATCTGCGCCAATTTCGAGGCCGAGAATTTTATCGACTTCGTTGTCACGGCCAGTCAGGAACATCAACGCAACATTCGCCTGTTCGCGCAGTTCACGCGCTAACAGAAGGCCGTTCTTACCCGGCAGATTGATATCCATGATCACCAGGTTGATGTCATATTCGGAGAGGATCTGATGCATTTCCGCGCCATCTGTCGCTTCGAAAACATCATAGCCTTCCGCTTCGAAAATACTTTTCAACGTGTTGCGTGTTACCAACTCGTCTTCAACGATAAGAATGTGCGGGGTCTGCATGTTTGCTACCTAAATTGCCAACTAAATCGAAACAGGAAGTACAAAAGTCCCTGACCTGCCTGATGCATGCTGCAAATTAACATGATCGGCTTAACATGACTAAAGTACGTAATTGCGTTCTTGATGCACTTTCCATCAACGTCAACAACATCATTAGCTTGGTCGTGGGTACTTTCCCTCAGGACCCGACAGTGTCAAAAACGGCTGTCATCCTAACCATTTTAACAGCAACATAACAGGCTAAGACGTGCCGGACACCCAATAAAACTACGCTTCGTTGACATATATCAAGTTCAATTGTAGCACGTTAACAGTTTGATGAAATCATCGTATCTAAATGCTAGCTTTCGTCACATTATTTTAATAATCCAACTAGTTGCATCATACAACTAATAAACGTGGTGAATCCAATTGTCGAGATTTATTTTTTATAAAATTATCCTAAGTAAACAGAAGGATATGTAGTATTTTTTAACAATTCAATCATTAGTACGGTCAGGAAATAGTTTAGCTTTTTTTAAGCTAAGTAGAGGGCTTTTTCTGCGACTTACGTTAATATTTTGTAAATTCGCTCCGCGTAATAAGTTGACATTAATCATCTTATTCGTGGTTATTTGGTCAAGAAGAGTGGCAACATGCGTATAACGATTATTCTGGTTGCTCCAGCCAGAGCAGAAAATATTGGTGCAGCGGCGCGGGCAATGAAAACGATGGGATTTAGCGAACTGCGTATTGTCGATAGCCAGGCGTATCTGGAACCAGCTACGCGTTGGGTTGCTCATGGCTCTGGTGATATTATTGATAATATTGCTGTTTTCTCAACACTTGAAGAAGCGTTGCAGGACGTGGATTTCACCGTCGCCACCACCGCACGTAGCCGGGCAAAATATCATTATTACGCCACGCCTGTGGAGCTGGTGCCGTTGCTGGCAGAAAAATCGGCGTGGATGAACCATATTGCACTGGTGTTTGGCAGGGAAGATTCCGGTCTGACCAACGAGGAACTGGCGCTGGCTGATATTCTTACCGGCGTACCGATGGTGGCGGATTATCCTTCGCTTAATCTGGGGCAGGCTGTGATGGTCTATTGCTATCAATTAGCAACATTAATACAACAACCGACGAAAAGTGACGCATCGGCAGATCAATACCAATTGCGTGCTTTACGCGAACGCGTTATGTCGTTGTTAACGACGTTAGCGGTGGCAGATGACACAAAACTGGTGGACTGGATACAACAACGTATCGGGCGTTTAGAACAGCGTGATACCGCAATGTTGCATCGTTTGCTGCATGATATTGAAAAAAATATCACCAAATAAAAAATTACAATGAAGGTTATTTTCAGATTTTCATTCTGACTGCAACGGGCAATATGTTCCTGTGCAGATTAAAAAAAGAGTGCCTGGTAGCAGCTTATGAACTTATTGCCTGCCGTGAGTAAATTAAAATTTTATTGACTTAGGTCACTAAATACTTTAACCAATATAGGCATAGCGCACAGACAGATAAAAATTACAGAGTACACAACATCCATGAAACGCATCAGCACCACCATTACCACCACCATCACCATTACTACAGGTAACGGTGCGGGCTGACGCGTACAGGAAACACAGAAAAAAGCCCGCACCTGACAGTGCGGGCTTTTTTTTGT